>NZ_JBSGJD010000003.1:0-126939 GCF_053605405.1 Amycolatopsis sp. NPDC003861 | reverse complement strand
CCGTCGAGCACGGGGAGCCGCTCGCCGGCACCTGGTGACCCAGGTCACAGCCGACTTCTGTCAGGTTTCGCGCCGCTGCCCGGTTCAGGGAGCACACACCGACCGGACAGGAGCACCACCATGAAGCACCGCATCGTCGTCCTCGGGGCCGGGTACGCCGGAGCCAACGCCGCCGGCCGCCTCGCCAAGCGGCTGCACCCCGCGGGCACCGAGATCACCCTCGTCAACGCCGAGCCCGAGTTCGTCGAGCGCGTCCGCCTGCACCAGCTGGCGACCGGCCAGGACCGCAAGCCCCGCCCGCTGGCGGAGGTCTTCGCGGGCACCGGCGTGCAGGTGCGGATCGCGCGGGTCGCCGCCGTCGACGCGGAACGCAAACGCGTTGCCCTCGCGGGTGGCGAGGAACTCGCCTACGACACGCTCGTCTACGCCCTCGGCAGCACCGCCGCCGACGTCCCCGAGCACGCCCACAGTGTCGCGGGCAAGGAAGCCGCGCTGCAGCTGCGGGCGCGGCTGGCCGAGCTCCCCGCGGGCGGGACCGTGCTCGTCGTCGGCGGTGGCCTCACCGGGATCGAAGCCGTCACCGAGATCGCCGAAGCCCGTCCGGACCTCGACGTCGCCTTCGCCGCTCGCGGTGGCCTGGGGGACTGGCTGAGCGAGAAGGCGCGTACCCACCTGCGGAAGACGTTCGGCCGGCTCGGCATCACCGTGCACGAGAACACGGCCGTCACGAGCGTCGAGCCGGCCTCGGCGAGCACTGCGGACGGCCGCACGATCCTGGCGCAGGTGACCGTGTGGACGGCCGGGTTCGCGGTCCACCCGATCGCCGCGGCCTCGACGCTGGCGGTGTCGGCGACCGGGCAGATCGTCGTCGACGAGACGATGCGGTCGGTGTCGCACGCCGATGTCTACGCCGTCGGCGACGCCGCGCTCGCCCCGGGCGCGAACGGCACGCCGCTGCGGATGTCGTGCGCCTCGGGGGTGCCTTCGGCCTACCTGGCCGCCGACACCATCGCCGCGCGGCTGACCGGACGCCCGCTCCCGGAGAACAAGATCGGCTACACCGCCCAGTGCATCAGCCTCGGCCGCCGCGACGCGGTCGTGCAGTGGGTGCCCCACGACGACCAGCCGAAGCCGTCCGCCCTCACCGGCAAGACGGCTGCGCGCGTCAAGGAATTGATCTGCAAGAGCGCGGCCTGGAGCGTCTCGCACCCGACTTCGCTGGCGCCGGCCCGCCGCCGTCGCACCGGCATCACGCCGGAGCGGGCATCGCGACTCGCGTGGTGATGCCGTCGGGCCAGGTCAGCGTGGCGGCGTGGCCGTCCCGGGCGATCGTCAACGACGGATCGGCGTCGTCCGGGCCGCCGCGGTCCAAGACCACGACGGCGGCGTACACGGCTCCCGGCTCCGGCGGCCCTTCGGTGGCGACGAACGGGATCGCGGTCCACTCACCCAGGGGAGAGACACCGGACTCGACCACCACGTCCGCCGTGGTGAACCCCCGCAGCGGACGCACTTCCGACCGGAGCTGCGGAGTCCGTGCGGAAGCCGCCTCGGTTCCCGGCGGTGTCTCGCCCGCGACCGGCCAGCCGCTCAGCCACAGCGAACACACCCCGTCGTCGACGTCGTCGAGCCGCGCGAGCCGGACCTCGACACCCCGCCGCACCACGGACACCACCGTCAGCACCGGCCCGGCCACCACCGGCCCGGCGCGGCCGGAGCCGTGGTCGGGGGAGTCGTCGGCGGACGTGTCGACCCAGCGGACCCGGCCCTGCGACGCCGCCGCCAGCACGCCGCCCGGCAGTTCGGTCGCGTAGCACGTCGAGAACCCCGCGCGGTGGCTCGCCCGGCCGTCCGCGTCGAGCACGGCCACCGTGTTGCCGGGCACCGTGGCCGCCGGGAACGTCGCCGTCGAATAGCCGAGCCGGGCGTAGAGCGGCGCGTCGGAGCGCGGGTCGCCGGGGCGGGCGTGGTCCGTGCCGTGGTTGACCACCAGGGCGATGCCGTCGCGGCGCCGTCCCGAAACCAGCCAGCCCGGCGCGGCGACCACCCGGGCGACGTCCCCCGTCTCGATCGGCAGCGGCTCCTCGACGTCCGTCCACACGGGATGGTGCGCGGGCAGCGCGAGCCCCAGCAGGCCCTTGGCCGCCCAGTACGGCGACCCGGGCCCGGAGTACGCCTGGCGCATCGCGGGCCAGGCGTGGTGCCAGCCGAGGGTGAGCAGGTCGTCGGAGGCGCCGAAGTGCCGGACCATCCCGCCCGCCACCCGGCGCGTCAAGCCGGGGGACAGCCCGGACGTCCCGGTCAGCGCACCCACCCAGAACGGTGCCGCGGCCGCGAAGCGGTAGACCAGGCTGCGGCCCTGCAGCAACGGCGAGCCGTCGCTGCCCACCAGCCGGACGGCGTCGTCGAGGTACTCGCGCAGGTCCGCGCCCCACTGGAGCCGCAGCGAGCCGGGGCACAGCGTTCCGGTGACGTCGAAGAAGTGCGTCCACAGCAACGGATACAGGTGCAACGCCCAGCCCGTGTAGTGGTCGTAGGCGCGCTCGGCGCCGTCGCTGAGCCAGCCGCCCGGCCGCCGCAGCGACGCGTGCACGGCCAGGTCCTCCTCGACGTCCGCCGCCGACCACGGGCCGCCGGCCTCGCGCAGGAACGACTCCACGACGATCCGGAACCACACCCAGTTGATCGGCGGGTAGGGCTGCCCGATCACGGTCGCGAGCCAGGCGACGACCCGTTCGCGCACGCCGTCGTCCAAGTGGTCCCACAGCCACGGCCGGGTCATCTGGAGGACCAGCGCGATCGACGCGGCCTCCACTTTGGCCTGGCCGAGTTCGTCGGGCCGCGGCCACGCCTCGGGTGACGCCGGATCGGTGCCGGCCGCCAGCCCGCGCGCGTAGTGCTCCAGCACCCCGCCCGGGTCCGCGCCGCCCTCCCCGGCGACGCGGAACCCGGCGATCAGGAACGTCCGGGCGAACCCTTCCAGGCCGTCCGAGACGCGGCCGTTGCGGCTGGCCGGGCCGGGCAGGTCGAGCCGGGCCCCCGCCGGGGACCGGTACTGCCCGGCCGCCGCGAGCAGCCGGTCGGCGTAGGCCGCCCAGTGCTCGCGGGTCCAGCCGGTGTACGGCGACAGCCGCCGGTCTTCGACGGCGGTCATGCCTGCACGGCCAGGGAATGCCGGGTCACCGGGGCCCGGGGCGGCAGACCGGCGACGTACCGTTCCAGTTCGCCCAGCGCCTCGGCGCTCATCCGGCGGGTCTCCGAACCCAGTGACCCCGCGATGTGCGGCGTGAGCACCACGTTCGGCAGGTCGTAGAGCGGGGACCCGGCGGGCAGCGGCTCGGGCTCGGTGACGTCGAGGACGGCGTGCAGGCCGTCGGCGGCGCAGGCGTGTTCGAGCGCCGCGGTGTCGACCAGCGCGCCACGGGCGGTGTTGATCAGCACCGCGCCGGACGGCAGGGCGGCCAGCTCGGCGGCGCCGATCATGCGCCGGGTTTCCGGCAGCGACGGCGCGTGCAGGCTCAGCACGTCCGCCTGGGGCAGGGCTTCGGCCAGGGAGGCGGGTTCGGCCCCGGCCGCCCGGATCTCGCCCGGGTCGGCGACCGGGTCGACGACGAGCACACGCGCCAAGTCCAGCAGCCGCAGCAGCGCGGCGACCCGCCGTCCGACGCGGGAGAAGCCGACCAGCACCACCGTCCGGTCGCGGCCGGACAGCTCGCCGCGCTGTTCGCGGTAGCCCCAGTCGTCCCGGAACTTGCGGGCGTCGGCGGCCAGGAACGGCACCTTCTTGAACGCCCAGAGGATCGCGCCCAGCGTGTACTGGGCGACCGGCTCGGCGTTGGCGTCGGCGGCCGTGGTGACCAGCAGGCCGCGGTCGAACACCGCCGCGCCGACGTGGTCGCGGACGCTGCCGGCCGCGTGCAGTACCGCCCGCAGGTTCGGCGCGGCCCGCAGGACGGCGTCGTCGAGCGGGGGACAGCCCCAGGACGTGATCAGCACCTCCACCTCCGCCAGCCGCGCGCGCACCGCGGCCGAGGTCAGTTCGTCGGTGCACAGAGGCTCGCCCAGCCGGGCCGCGGCGCGCAACCGGGCCAGCTCGCCCGCGCCGAACTGCAGCTCCATCGTGTCGCGCCCCATCACCAGCAGGGTCTCCGGGCGCCGCGTCACTTGACGCTGCCCGCCGCCAGCCCGGACCGCCATTGCCGGTGCAGCAGGACGAAGGCGACGACCAGCGGCAGCACGGCCAGCAGGGAGCCGGTGATGACGAGCGGGTTGTACTGCGGGAACTGGGTCACGCGCGTGCTCCACTGGTACAGGCCGAGGCTCATCGGGAACAGCTTCGGGTCGGTGAGCATCACCAGCGGCAGGAAGAAGTTGTTCCAGATCCCGACGAACTGGAACAGGAAGATGGTGACCAGGCCGGGCCGCATCATCGGCAGCGCGATGGTGAAGAACGTCCGCAGCTCGCCCGCGCCGTCGGTCCGGGCCGCTTCGAGGACCTCGCCGGGCACCGCGGCCTCGGCGTAGACGCGGGCGAGGTAGACCCCGAAGGGGTTGGTCAGCAACGGGATGAAGACCGCCCAGAACGTGCCGACGACCTCCAGCTGCGAGGCCAGCAGGTACAGCGGCAGGGCCAGCGCGGTCGTCGGCACGAGCACCCCGGCCAGCGTCACGGCGAACAGTGCGCGGCGGCCCGGGAAGTCGAGCTTCGCGATCGCGTACCCGCAGGCGGCGCAGATCAGCGAACCGAGCACCGCGCCGAGGCCGGCGTAGAGCAGCGAATTGCGGATCCAGGCGAGGAAGACGCCGCCGTCCTGGGTGAACAGGGTGCCGAGGTTGGTGCCGAGGTCGAACTGCCCGAACTCGAACGCCCCGGTCGTGGAGAAGTCGCCGACGGACTTGGTCGCCGAGGTGACCAGCCAGACCAGCGGCAGGACCGCGTACAGCGCGGCCAGCATTAGCAGGACGTGCACGACGGTGCGGGACGTCCACCTCGAACCGGCAGGGGACAGGGTCACCGGGACCTCCGGTTGGACAGGCGCATCACCAGCGCCGAGAGCAGGGCGGAAACGAGCGCGAGCAACACGGACGCGGCGGCGGCGCGGCCGTAGTCGTTGGCGATGAACGCGGCCTCGTACACGTACAGGCTCGGGGACCAGGTGCTCGTCACCGAGCCGGTGAAACCGCGCAGCACCAGGGGTTCGGTGAACAGCTGAAGGGACCCGATGACGGTGAACACGAGGGCGACGAACATGGTCGGCCGGATCATCGGGACCTTGACCGACCACGCCGTCCGGACGCCCCCGGCGCCGTCGGCGCGCGCGGCCTCGAGGACGTCACGCGGGACGGCCTGCAGCGCCGTGTAGAAGATGATCATGTTGTAGCCGACCCACTGCCAGGTCGCGATGTTCACGATCGAGGGCAGGATGCCGGTCTTGCCCAGCGGGTCGAACGGCAAGACCGCGGTCAGCCCCGAATTCGGGCTGTAGAGGTAGGCCCAGATGAGCCCGGTGATCACCGTCGGCACCGCGTAGGGCAGGAAAACGGCGAGGGAGAAGACCCGCTTGAGCCGCACGACGGCGGAGTCGACCAGCAGGGCCAGCAGCAGGGCCAGGCCGAGCATGATCGGGATGTGCACCAGGACGAACAGCGCCACGTTGCCGAGACTGGCGTGGAAGGCGCTGTCGGTGAGCACGTCGACGTAGTTGCCGAGCGCGACGAACGCCTGCGTCGGGCCGGAGAAACCCAGGCCGGACAGGCGATCGGTGAACAGGCTGAGGTAGAGCGCGTACCCGATGGGCACGAGCACGGTGGTCGTCAGCAGCAGCGCGAACGGTGCCGCCAGGACGAGGCCGGCCCGGCCGTGCCCACGGCGGGCCGGGGTGGCGGTGCCGGGACGGGCCTGCGCCGGCACCCTCGCGGCGCGCTCCGGGGTGAGGACGGTCATCAGGCTTTCCCTTCCAGCACGGTCAATCCCCGCTCGCGCAGCTCGGCGACGGCGCCGGCCTGCGTCTGCCGGACGGCGGTGGCCAGCGTGGTGCCGCCGGTCTTCACCCCGCCCATCCGGTCGACGACGGTGGAGAACGTCCGCAGCGCGTTGGGACCCCACGTCCAGTCCGGGACGCGCCGGGCGGCTTCGTCGAGCACGTCGTACACCGGGGCCCCGAGGAAGTACCCGCCCTTGTACGCCTTCCGGGCCACGTCCCGGCTCGGCAGGTAGCCGGGGAACGGCGTCGTGAACGTCGTGCCGATCTTCGCGACCGCCGGGTCGGTGCTCAGCCAGCGCAGGAACCGGACGGCGGCGTCGGGCACTTTGCTTTCGGCGGAGACGGCGAACGCGCTGCCGCCCTGCACGCCGTTGGCCGGGACGCCGTCCCAGGTCGGCATGGTGGCGACCGCCCAGCGGCCCTTGTCCTGCGGGATGGACTTCACCAGCGAGCCGACGCTCCAGGACGCGCCGAGCAGGCCCCACAGCCGTCCGGTGTGCATCGCCCCGATCCAGTCCTGGTCACCGGTCGGGGCGGTGGCGACCAGGCCGTCGCGGATCAGGCCCTGCCAGTAGTCCGCGGTGCGCAGGGTGCCGGCGCCGTCGATGTTCACCCGCCACGAGCCGCCGTCGACCCGCCACCACGGATAGCCCGCCTGCCAGCACATCCCGGCGAAGAACGAGCCGTCGTTGAGCGGGAACGTCGTCACGCGCGCGGCGGGATCGGCCTTCTTGACGGCCTGCGCTGCGGTGCGGAAGTCGTCCCACGTGCGCGGCACCGCGATGCCGTGCCGGTCGAAGAGGTCCTTGCGGTAGTAGAGCACCATCGGGGCGAGGTCCATCGGGACCGCCCAGGTGCGGCCGCCGGGGCGGACGCCTTGCCAGGCCGCGGGGGAGTAGCCGCGTTCCAGGTCCGCGAGGTCGCCGGTGAGGTCGCGCAGGCCGCCGGTGGTGAGCAGTTGCGGCAGGCCCTGGTACTCCGCGTGCAGGATGTCCGGGGCGTTGTGCGCGCGCAGGGCGTTGGTCTGCTGGGCGTAGCCGCCCTTCAGGCCGGACGCGATCACGTTGAGCTCCACCGCGATGTCCGGGTGCGCGGCGTTGAACGCGGCCACGTACTTGTCCATGCCGGTGAGCCACGACCAGATGGTCACGCGGGTGGCGCCGGACGCCGTGGTCGTCGACGCGCAGCCGCCGAGCAGTCCGCCGGCCGCGAGCCCGGCCGTGGCCGATAGGAACCTCCGGCGGTTCAGTCCCGCCGATCCCCGAAGCGTCATTGCTCCTCCGTCGAAGTGATGGCTGTCACTGTCGGGGTGTGCCATAGTGCGAGTCAACAATTCAGGTCAAAAACGATCACAAACGATCAGAAGCGAAGGAACGACGTGGTTCTGAGCGCTCTTTTCGACGGTCGTCCGGTGGCCCGGCCCGCCTTCCCGGACGTGCGGGACCGCGCGGTCTGGGACGCGGCCGACGGCGCCGCGCTGCTCGCCGACGCCCGCGTTCTGCTCGCCCGGCCGGCACCGGTCCTGACGGCCACGGCGTGGGCCCGGACGTTCCGCGACGGCGTCCGGACCGACTACGAGGACGCTGCCCGCGAGCTGCGCGAACGCGTGACCACGCTGGTCCTGGCCACGGTGCTGACCGACGAAGTGTCCCTTGTGGACAGTGTGATCGACGGCCTGGTCGCGCTGGCCGAGACCACGACTTGGTGCTGGGCGCCGCACGACCGGCACACGGCCGCCCGCGGGGAGGTGCTGGCCGATCCCGACGAGCCGTTCCTCGACCTGGGCGCCGCGGAAGCCGCCTCCCTGGTCGCCTGGGCCGATCACGTGCTGGGGCCCCGCTTCGACGTCCGGGCGCCGGGGCTGCGCCGTCGCCTGCGGCGCGAAGTCGAACACCGCGTCCTGACGCCGTTCGAGCGCGTCCGCGACTGGCACTGGCTCGGCCTCGACGGCGACGCGCACAACTGGAACCCGTGGATCCACAGCGCCGTCCTCACCGCCGCGCTCCTGCTCGTCGACGACGACGAGCGGCGACAGCGGCTCGTGCGGCTGGTCGTCGAAGGCCTCGACGACTACCTCGCCGTGTTGCCCGACGACGGCGGCATCGACGAAGGCGTCGCCTACTGGTGGCACGGCGCCTGCCGCCTGCTGGAGTGCCTCGACCTGCTGGCCGCGGCCACCGGCGTCGACGCGCGGGAACTCCCCGTGCCGGCGCCGCTGATCCGCTTCCCGCACCGGATGCACCTGGGCGGCGACGCGTACGTCAACGCCGGGGACGCCCCGGCCCGCCTGCCCCTGGCCCAGCCGTGGCACGTGCTGCACCGGTGGGGCGAGCGGCTCGGCGACGACGACGTCCGGGCGCACGCGGTGAGCCAGGCCCGCGCGAGCGGGCGGCCGGTGTGGCCGCAAACCGGGCTCGGCCGGGCCCTCTCCGCCCTGGCCGACCCGGATTGGCGCACGGCGTGGGCCGGGGATCCGGCCGGGACCTGGCCGGCCCGCGACCAGTGGCTGCCGCGGGTGCAGGTGCTCGTGGCCCGGGAGACGGCGGGCTCGGCGCGCGGGCTGACCGTGGCGGTCAAGGCCGGGCACAACGGCGAGCGGCACAACCACCTCGACGTCGGGTCCTACTGGGTGGCCGTCGAGGGCGTCCCGGTGGTGGCCGACGTGGGCCAGCCGACCTACACCGCGGCCAGCTTCGGGCCGGACCGGTACCGGGCCTGGCCGTTGCGCAGCGAGTGGCACAACGTCCCCGAGCCGGGAGTGACGCAGGAACCCGGGGCAGCCTTCGGGGCGCGGGACGTCCGGGTCGCGCTCACCGCGTCCGAAGCCGTGCTGTCCGCGGACCTCGCCGGGGCCTACCCGGGGGTGGCGCGGTGGATCCGTTCGGTGCGGCTGGTCCGGGACACCCCCGCGCACGTCCTGGTGGAGGACGACGACAGCGTCCGGCCGGTGCGGCTGCGGCACGTCCTCGCCGGGGACGTCGAGCTGGGCGAGGGCGAGGCGTTCGTGTCCCTCGGCGGCCGGCGGGTGCTGCGGCTGAGCTGGGATCCCCTGGCCACCACGGCGGAACTCGAGCGGCGGGCGCTGGACGACCCGCTGTTGCGGGCCTCCTGGGGCGCGTACCTCACGCGGCTCACGCTGCTGGTGCGCGAAGGCCCGGCGCGGGTCCGGCTGGAGCAGGTCCGATGATGCTGGCCTCCGAACGGCATCAGCTGATCCTTTCCCTGGTGCGCGAACACGGCGCGGTCCGGCTCACCGAGCTGGTGGCGCGGCTGGGCGTCACCGCGGTCACCGTGCGGCGGGACGTCACCGAGCTGGCGGACCGCGGCCTGCTGACCCGGGTGCACGGCGGCGTCACCCTGACCCGGCCCCGCGGCGGCCACCCGGAGCCCGGGCGCGCCGCGTCACCGTTCGGCCCGTCCGCGCCCGGCGCGCTGGTCGGCATGGTCGCCCCGTCGGTCGAGTACTACTGGCCGCCGGTGATCCAGGGCGCGCAGTCCACGGTGGCCGCGGCCGGTGGGCGGCTGGTCCTGCGCGCGTCCGGTTACGACCCGGCGGAGGACCGCCGGCAGATCACCACGCTCCTCGAACGCGGGGTGCAGACGCTGCTGGCCGCGCCGGCCACCAGCGGCCGCGGGGCGCTGGACCTGCTGCGGTGGCTGGGTTCGCTGAGCGTCCCGGTCGTGCTCGTCGAACGCCTGCCGCCGCCGGAGCTGCCCACGCTGGCCCTGGACGCGGCGACCACGGCGCACGGGCTGGGGGCCGGACTGGCCGTCCGGCACCTGGTGTCCCTCGGCCACCGGGCGGTCGGGCTGGTGACGTCCCGGTCCAGCCCGACGAGCCGGGCGCTGCGGGCCGGCTGGCGGGAGGCGGTCGCCTCCCTGGGCCTGGACGCCGGCGCGGCGCTGGACCTCGACGTCCCGGTCTACGGCTCGCCGGGGTGGGCGGGGGAGTACGACACGCTGTTGGACCGCTGCCGCCGCGCCGGCGTCGGCGCCCTGCTGGTGCACGCCGACCGCGAGGCGATCGGCTTGATCCAGCGCGCCCGTGACGGCGGCATCGCGGTGCCGGGCGAACTGGCGGTGGTCTCCTACGACGACGAGGTGGCCGCGGCGGCCGACCCGCCGCTGACCGCGGTGTGCCCGCAGAAGCACCGGCTCGGCGCGGTGGCCGCCGAGCTCGCCCTGGCCCGGCTCGCGGACACGACCGAGCGGCCCGTGCACCGGCTGCAGTTGTGGCCGACGCTCGTGGTGCGGGAATCGTGCGGAAGCGCGGCAGAATCGCGGTCGCTGTGAAATCGACGAATTCACTCGCGTTTCTTCGGCGGTACGGTCGAACGGCGGATCCGGTCTGAGGAATCGGAAGTGGTTCGGTTGACGCGGCCGACGGCGCCTGCGGCCCTCAGGGGGCCGTGAGGCGGCGGAGGGCCGCGTGGGTCGTCACCGCCGTGCCGAGGGCGAGCGCGAACACCGTGCCCGCCACCAGAACCCGGCTGCGGGACCGCGCGGCCCGGGCCGGGATCGCCGCCAGGGGACGGGAAACCGCCAGATCGGTGAGGATCCGCTCGGCCTCGGCCATCGACGGGCGGGCCGCCGGTGCCGGGCGCACGAGGTCCAGCACGGCGTCGAGCACCGGCCCGCGCGCCCGCGGTGGGACGGCCGTGCCCGGCACCCGCCCTTCGAGCGCGAAGTACAGTGTGGCGCCCAGGGAATAGACGTCCGCGGGACACCCCGGGCTCGCCCCGCGGGCCAGCTCCGGGGCGGGGAAGCCGCCGGTGCCCAGCCCGAAACCCGCGATCTTGGCCGTGCCGTCCGCGGTGACCAGGACCTTGTCCGGGCCGAACCCGCGGTGGAGGATGCCGTCGGCGTGCGCGGCCGCCAGTGCCGACGCCAGCTGGGCGCCGAGCGCCGCCACGCGGTCCGGCGGGACGCCGCCGCGCTGCTCGACCAGCTCGGCCAGGGTGCCGGCCGCCAGGTCCTCGGTCACCACGTACGGCGTCAGGTCGTGTTCGAAGACGTCGTGCACCACCACGACGTGGGGGTGGTGCAACCGGACGGCCACCCGCGCGTCGCGGATCGCCTTCGCCCGGACGCGGTCGGAATGGGCCGCGTCGAACGGGCAACCCGGCGGCAGCCGATCGACGACGACGAATCGGTCCAGCAATTCGTCTTTGGCCCGCCACGCCCGCCCGCCGGTCGGTTCCAGCAGCCGGTATCGCCCGGCCAATGCGCCCTTTTTCGCTGCCACCGTGCTCCCCTGTCGACGTCGACGACCCCTCTACGAGGAAATACGGCCGCAACGGAAGACGGGTTCGGTTCGGACGCCGATTGCCCGGGAATTCTCACCCGCCGGACAGCGTCGCCCCGTGCCGGACGGCGGGGGCCGCCGCGGTGCTTTCCCCGATGGCCAGCGCGGGCGCCACGGTGCCGGGCTCGGCCGGTTCGCCGTCGAGCTGGCGCACCGCCTGCCGGACCGACAGCACCCCCAGCTCGGCCGCCGGGACGACGACCGCGGTGGGCCGGATCCGCTGCTGGCCCGCCACGGTGTCCGAACAGATCGCGACGACCGAAATGTCCACCGGAACCTGCCGCCCGCGGTGCCGCAGGGTGCCCAGCACCAGCGGAAGGGCGGCTTCGTCGTGCACGACCAGCGCGGTCGGGCCACCTTCGACGAGCAGCTCGTCCAAGCAGCGGGCAATGTCCGGGGCAGCCGACGCGCACGGTGGGGAAATCGCTTTCACGCCACGCTCTCCGGCGGCCGCGCCGAAGGTCTCCTCGAAGCCCTTCAGGTACCGGAGCCGGTGGCCGGGCGAGGTCGCCGACGGGCCGAGGTGGGCGACCGAGCGGTGGCCCAGGTCGGCGAGGTGCGCCAGGCAGGCCCGGGCGGCCGGGGCGAAGTCGAGCGTCACCGACGCCAGCCCGCGGTGCTGCCCCGGCGCGCCGACCAGCACCGCGGGGCGGCCGGAGGCCAGCAGGACCGGCACGCGCGGGTCGTCGTCGCCGGCGTCCAGCACGATCACCGCGTCGGCCAGCGCGGCCGACGTCACCCGGTGCAGGCCGGACGTGCCTTCGTCGTCGGTGACCAGGAGCAGGTCGAAGCCGAGTTCGCGGGCCGCGCCCGCGGCCGCGGAGAAGAACTCCATCTCCAGGCCCAGCTGCCGATCGCCGAGCGGCGGCACGGCCACCGCGAGGATCCCGGCGCGGGGCGACGGCGAGCCGCCGCGGCGCCGGTAGCCGAGGGCGCGGATGGTTTCCTCGACCCGGCGCCGGGTCGCCGGGGAGATCGTCCGCTTCCCGGTGATCACGTAGGACACCGTGCTCGCGGACACGCCGGCCGCGTTCGCGACGTCGGTGATCGTGACCGCGCCGCGGCCGCCGCCGGGCGCTTCGTCCGCCGCGTCGCGGAAATTCGTCATCTTCGTGAGGACTTTCTCGAGACCCATTGTCCGATCCGTTGTCCGGCCGGAAGTTAGCGCTAACAGGTGGGGTGGATGACGACCATAATGCCGGTCAACGACGCTGGTCAAGACACCATCGTCGGATGATCGGAAACGATTCATTCCCCGGGACGGCAGTCGGTCACCGGCAGGCCACGGTGGCCGCCGCGGGTCAGGGCGATGAAGCCGAAGGTGGTCGATTCGCCGGGCTTCAGCCGGGCATTCCACTCGGCGTTCACGATCGCGGAGGTGGCACCGGTCCGCACCAGCCTGCCGTTCCACAGGTCGTCGATGCGCGTCCCGGCCGGGGTCGGCCAGCTCACCGTCCACCCGGTGACCTCGGCCCGCCCGCTGTTGCGCACGGTCACCAGCCCCTTGAAGCCGCCGTTCCACGATTCCACCACCTCGTAGCGGGCGGCGCAGCCGGGCGGGCCGGTGGTCCGGGACGTGACCGAGTTCGTCGGCGGCGTCGTGGACGGTGCCGACGCCAGCTGGGCCGCCGCGCTCGCGGGCTCCCGGCCGGGCGGGATCGACGTCGCGGCCACGACCGCGGCCGCCGTCAGTGCCAGCGCCGTCCCCGCGAAGGCCAGCCGCGACCGGCGGCGCCGGGGCGGGTCGGGCGGCTGGTCCGCCGGGACGACCACCGGGGGCACGCCGGGCGCGGTGGCGCGGGTCAGCAGCCGGACCGCCCCGGCCATCGCGGGCCGGGCGGCCGGATCCCGGGCGAGCAGCCGGAGGACGGCGTCGGTGACCGGGCCGCTGGTGGCGGGTGGGGTGACGGCGCCGGCGCCGACCCGCTTGAGCAGGGCCAGCTGGTTTGCGTCGGTGCCGAACGGCGGCCGCCCTTCGAGTGCGGTGTAGAGGGTCGCGCCGAGCGAGTAGACGTCGGACGGGAAGCCGGGTTCCTCGCCGTCGGCGACCTCCGGGGCGAGGTAGGCGGGCGTGCCGACGACCAGCCCGCGGCCGGTCGCGGTGCCCTCCCCGCGCGCGTGGGCCACCCCGAAGTCGGTGATCTTCGCCGAGCCGTCGGTGGTGACCAGGACGTTGTTGGGGCTGATGTCGCGGTGCACCACGCCTTCCGCGTGCGCGGCGGCCAGTGCCGAGGCGAGCTGGGCGCCCAGTTCGGCCACGTACTCCGGCACCAGCGGGCCGTGTTCCTCCAGCAGTTCGGTCAGCGTCCGGGCCGGCAGGTACTCCATGGCGATGTAGGCCGCGGTTCCCTGCTCGACGACGTCGTACACGACGACGGCGTGCGGGTGGCGCAGCCGGGCGGTGACCCGGGCTTCGCGGATCGTCCGGTCGCGCGTGCGCTCGGCCGCCGCCGGGTCGGCGGGGGAGTCGGGGAACAGCTGCTTGATCGCGACCAGGCGGTCGAGCCGCTCGTCCTTCGCCCGCCACACGGCCCCCATCGCGCCGTGACCCGCCCGGCCGAGCACGCGGTACCGGCCGGCGATCACTGCCCCGTCGTGCACGGGCACGCTCCCCTCTGTCGTCTCCGTCGAGAGGGAACACGGCCCGTTCCCCGGCGCAGTTCGGCTCGTCGGAGCAATTCACTCACCTGGGTGGGGGTACGAAATTGCGTTCGACGTATTCGTTCCGGATGCCGGAAATGAAACAGGCCGCTACGGAAGAATCGGCGATCCGGTTGTGACGGAACGATAACGTTCTCAGTTCGGCCGGCAGTCGAGGACCGGGACGGCCGGGTGGCCGGACGTGACGTCCTGGTTGAGCCCGAACGAAGCCGAACCGTCCGGCTCGACGAGGGCGTTCCAGCCCGCGTCGGTGACGGTCACCGCCGAGCCGACCTGGGTCAGGGTGCCGTTCCAGAGGTCCCGGATGCCGGCCCCGCCGGGCTGCACCCAGGTCACCGTCCAGCCGGTGAGCCGTCCCGGCCGGTCGTTGTGCACGGTCACCTGCGCCTGGGAACCACCCGGCCAGGAGTTCGTGATCTCGTAGCGCGCGGTGCACCCGGCGGTGGCGCCGAGCGGCGCGGGCGGGGTGGAGCGCAGCGCCGGTCCGTCGGACACGCGAGCCGACGCCGGCGCGGGTGCCGTGGTGGTGCTGCTGACGGTGCGGGAGGTGGTGATCGTCGCCGGCGGGTGCTCGATGGGGGCCGCCGTGGTGGTCGCGGGCCGGTCGGCGAGGGCGAGGCCGGCGGCCACGCTGACCGACGTCAGGCACGCGGCGGCCCCGGTCACGGCGACGCGGCGGAACCGGGAGCGGCGGGGTGCGGCGTCCGGGCCCGGCTTGCCGACCGCGGCCAGCAGGTCGACCGCTTCCTGCATCGACGGCCGGGCGGCGGGATCGCGTTCGAGCATCCGCATCAGCACGGCGGTCAGCGGGCCGCCGTGGACCGGCGGGGTGAGCTGGTTTTCGGTGATCCGCCGGAGCAGGGTGATCGGATCGTCGCTGGTGCCGAACGGCGGCGTGCCCTCCAGCGCCGTGTAGAGCGTGGCGCCGAGCGAGTAGACGTCGGACGGCAGGCCCGCTTCGCCGCCGCGGGCGACTTCCGGAGCCAGGTAGGGGAGCGTGCCGACGACGACACCCTCGTCGGCGGCCGGGTGCTCGCCGAGCGCGCGCGAGACGCCGAAGTCGGTGATCCGGGCGGTGCCGTCGTCGGAGACGAGCACGTTGTTCGGCGTGACGTCCCGGTGCAGGATCCAGTCGCCGTGCGCCGCGGCCAGCGCGGCGCCGACCTGGCGCCCGAGCCGCAGCACGTCGCACCGGGGCAGCGGCCCGCGCGCGACGAGCAGCTCGGTCAGCGAACGCGCGGGCACGTACTCCATGACCAGGTACATCGAGCCGGCGTCCTCGAAGACGTCGAACACCGCGACGGCGTGCGGGTGCCGCAGCCGGGACGCCAGCCGCGCCTCCCGGAGCGCGCGTTCGCAGACGTCGCCGCCCGCGCCCGGCTCGTGCAGGAACTGCTTGACGGCCACGACGCGGTCCAGGCGCTCGTCCTTGGCCCGCCACACCAGGCTCATCGCGCCGCGGCCGAGGTGGCCCAGGAGCCGGTACCGCCCGTTGACGAGCTGTTCCTCGAAAGCCACCCACACCCCTGCGCCGGTCGACGAAACGATGCACTTTTTAGCAGAAGAAAGGCGTTCGGTGGGGGTTCGGGACCGACTGGAGCTCCGAACCGTTATCCGGATCACCCGCGGCGCATTCCCGGAATTCGGGAGCCGGCGTCCCCCTTCGACGGATTCGGCGCCGACGCGGAAGTCCCGGCCGCGACGGCGTACGGTGTGGGGCAACGCGGTTCAGCCGGCAGCCGCCCCCCTGCGCGTCCGTCCCCGTCCGTGGGAGGCCCTGTGCTCGACCAGATCGCCGCTCCGCAATTCCGCGTCGACGTCCCGGCCGCGATGACCTTGCGGGTGACGGCCACGGCGGAGGCGACGACCGTCGCGGTCCGCGGCGAGATCGACCTGCCGGTGCTGAGCCGGCTGCGCACCCGGCTGGGCGAGGAGATCGACCTGGCGCCGCGGGCGCTCGTGCTGGACCTGTCGGAAGTTTCGTTCTGCGGCACGGGAGGGATCACCGAGCTGCTGGTCGCGGCTTCGGAGGCGCACGTGAGCGGTGTGCCGTTCGCGATCGCGACCGAGGCGCGGGCGGTGCTGCGGCCGATCCGGGTGCTGGGCCTCGAGCGGCTGCTGCCGATCCACAGGAGCGTCGAGGCGGCGTCGGACTGGCTCGCGGTGCTGCCCCGGTTGCGGGGGAGCGCGCCCGCTTCCGCTTGACCTCGACCGAAGTCGAGGTCCTAGCGTCGCCACCATGACCGGGACGACACTCGCCGACGTGCGGCGGCCGCCGAAAGCGGTGCTCATGACGCTGCTCGGCGTCAGCACCATGACCATCATGGCCAGCGCCACCATCACCCCCGCGCTGCCCGGCATGGAACGGCACTTCGCCGCCGAGCCGCACGCCCAGCTGCTGGTGCGCCTGGTGCTCACCCTGCCCGGGCTGGCCATCATGATCGCCGCGCCGCTGCTCGCGCGGCTCAGCGGCCGGACCGGGCGCGTCCCGGTGCTCGCCGGGTGCCTGCTGCTCTACATCGTCGGCGGCGGCTCCGGCCTGGTTCTGGACTCCCTGCCCTGGCTGCTCGCCGGGCGTGCCCTGCTCGGCGTCGGGATCGCCGGCGTGATGACCACCTCGACCGCCCTGCTCGCCGACCACCACTCCGCCGGCGAGCACGGCCGGGTGCTGGGGCTGCAGGGCGCGGCGATGGGCTTCGGCGGCGTCGTCGCCCTGCTGCTGGGCGGCCTGCTGGCCGCGGCGAGCTGGCGCGGCCCGTTCGCCGTCTACCTGCTCGCGGTGCCGCTGGTCGTCCTCGTGCTCCGGTACGTCCCCGAAGCGGAAGGGCACCAGACGGGGGGAGACACCCCGGCCGGATCGCCGTGGCAGCCGCGGCTGTTCGGCCTCTATGCGTTGATGTTCCTCGGGATCGTGGTCTTCTACACCGTGCCGACGCAGGCGCCGTTCTGGCTGGACCACGTCGGCGGCGCGGGCCCGGCCGTGGCCGGCGCGCTCATCGCCGCGGTCAACCTGGTGATGACCGTGGTGGGCCTGAACTTCCGGCGGCTGCGGGCGCGCTGGGACTTCCCGGCGCTGGCGATCGCGGTGTTCGCGGCGTTCGCGGCCGGGCTGGCCCTGCTCGGCTCGGCCGGCTCCCTCGGCGTCGCCGCGCTCGGCATGGTCGTCGTCGGGTTCGGGATCGGCCTGCTCAACCCCACGGTCAACGGCTGGGTGGTGGCCTCGGTCGAGCCGGGCGCGCGCACCAAGGCGCTCGGGCTGCTGACCTCGGCGTTGTTCCTCGGCCAGTTCGCCTCGCCGCTGCTCGCCCAGCCGATCGCCGACGCCGCGGGGCTCGGCTGGACGTTCGGCTACGCGGGGATCGCCGCGGCGGGGATCGCGGTGGTCACCGCGGTCGCACGCGCTGCCGCTGCGGCACGACGACGTACTTAGGGTCCTTTGTGGACGCCACGCCCGCTTCGAACACCCCGAAGCGCTGCAGGGCGCTCCCGGCGAACAGCGCCGCCCCGGCCGCCACGGAGACCGCGCGGCTGCGGTGCCCGGCCAGCGCCCCGAGCAGCCCGGCCGCCGTCAGGCGCTCCGACCACTTGCGCAGCCGGTGGGCCTTGCCGGTCGTGTACGCCTCCGCGGTGAGGCCGAGCCGCTTCTCCAGCACCTTCGAGGCGACCAGCTCGGTCGCCGCGCCGATGGCCGCCAGCGCCCGCGCCGGGCCCGCCTCCTCGACGGGCACCAGTGCCATCGCGAAGCCGCCGGAACTCGCCGCCGCCGAGCCGGTGAAGACGAAGGGCAGTTCCGCGTGGGCCTCGTGCCAGGCCGGGACGGCCGTCTGGGACAGCAGGACCGCCGTGTAGGAGGCGACGGCCGGAGCGAACCCGGCCGAAACGAGCCCGGCCGGCCGCGCCACGGCGGCCACCAGCCGCCAGGGCACCACTTCGGCGGCCGCGGCCACGCCCATGCCGGGCCCGAACGCGCTCAGGACCCAGGTCCCGACGCTCATCGGCGACGTCGGTTTCGCGACCCGCAGCATGTGGTGGAAGCGAGCCGGCCGCCCGAGGTCGGCGACCAGCAGGGAGACGCTGGCCACCAGGGCGCCCAAAGATCCGGTCCGGCCCACCCGGCGCAGAGCGGGCCGCCCGGTCAGGTCCGCGCCGGCGGCGAGCAGCGAGGTGCCCGCGGCGAGCCCGCCGGTGAACAGGTAGGCGGGAACTTTCCACTCCCACACGGGCGGTTTGAGGACGGGCCGCCCGTAGTAAGACTGAAATTCGGCGCGGGGGACCATGAGTTCTTCACCGGAGCCGCCCCGTTTGCGGCGGTGGCCGCCGAACATGCGCGCGCGGGTGTCCGCGGCTCCGGCGTCGCTGCGGGGTTCGCGTGGGGTCACCGGCGCCGCCTTCCGAACGGACCGAACGACGCCACCGCCGCAGCCAGCAGGGCCGAGGCCGCCACCCCCGCGTACTTCCACATCGCGGGCAGCTCGCGGGTCGGCACCACCGGGTCCGGTGGGAGTCCGTAGACCTCCGGTTCGTCCAGCAGCAGGAAGAACGCGCCGGCGCCGCCGACGCCGTCCTCCGGGTCGTGGCCGTACAGGCGGGCTTCCGGCACGCCCCGCGCGTGCAGGTCCGAGACCCGGCGGGCGGCCCGCTCGCGCAGCTCGTCGAGCTCGCCGAACTGGATCGAGTCGGTCGGGCAGGCCTTGGCGCAGGCCGGCTCGAGGCCGTCGTGCAGGCGGTCGTAGCAGAGTGTGCACTTCTGGGCGCGGCCGTCGTCCGGGCGGCGGTCGATCACGCCGTACGGGCAGCCCGAAACGCAGTACCCGCAGCCGTTGCAGATGTCCTGCTGCACCACCACCGTGCCGAACTCGGTGCGGAACAGCGCGCCCGTCGGGCAGACGTCGAGGCAGCCCGCGTGCGTGCAGTGCTTGCAGACGTCCGAGGCCATCAGCCAGCGGAAGTCCGTCCGGCCCTCGGTGCCGGTCCGCGCGCCCGGCAGGTCGAACGACGGCATCCCGAGGTCCTCCGGCGCCCGCGGGGCGGGAGCGGTGCCGAGCGGGGCGTCGCGCAGCTCGCCGGCGACGAACGCGGTCGTCACGTCGATCGCCGACGGCCCGGTCGGCAGCCCCTCGAGGCCCGGCGACTGCGCGCCGAGCGGGCGCTGCTGCTCGATGAAGGCCACGTGCCGCCAGGAGTTCGCGCCGAGGGCGCCGGTGTTGTCGAACGACATCCCGAGCAGGTCGAGCCCGTCCTCGGGGACGTTGTTCCACTCCTTGCAGGCGACTTCGCAGGCCTTGCAGCCGATGCACACCGACGTGTCGGTGAAGAACCCGACGCGCGGCGGGTGCCCGGTGTGCCCGGCCTCGCCGGCCACGTCCGGCAGCGGCCCGGAGAGCCGGTTCTCGGTCGTCATGGTCGGTCCTCCGTCGGGTGGCCGGGTTCGACGTGCTCGGTGCCGTGCGCGGTCGCCACCCGGGTACCCGTCTCCGGCGTGATGCCCGCCCGCGCGCGGTACTCCGCCAGCAACGCGAGCAGTTCGGCGCCGCGCGGCCGCCGCCCGGGCCGGACGTCGCAGGTGGCGACCTTGCTCTCCTGGATGAACACGTTCGGGTCCACCACCACGCCGAACAGGTCGTTGACGACGTCGCGGGACACCAGCCCCGAGCTGCCCCAGTGGTAGGGCATCCACACCTGGTGCACGACCCGGTCCTGCACCCGCAGCGGCGCCATCCGGTCGGTCACGAACACCCGCGCCTCGACCGCCGCCCGCGCCGTGACGACGTGCGCCCAGCCCAGGTGCGCGAGCCCGCGCAGCTTCGCGAGCTCGGGGGAGACCTCGACGAACAGGTCCGGCTGCAGCTCCGCCAGGTACGGCAGCGTCCGGCTCATCCCGCCCGCGGTGTGGTGCTCGGTCAGCCGCGCGGCGGTGAACACGAACGGGAACACCTCGCCCCCGGCCTCGGGCGGCGACGGGTGCGACGGGTTGTCCCGGCGGCCGTAGACCTTCCGCGCCGGGTTCCCCTGCTGGGTGTAGAAGAGGTTCCGGAACGGCGATTCGTGCGGCTCGTAGTGCGTCGGCAGCGGGCCGTCGGCCAGCCCCGACGGCGCGAACAGCCACGCCTTGCCGTCCGACTGCATGACGAACGGGTCGTCGCCGCGCAGGGCGGCCGGCCCCACGGCGTCCGGCGGCGGGACGTGGTCCGGCGGCTTGGTCTTCTCGAAGTCGGGGACGTCGTGGCCGGTCCACTCGCCGCGCTCGGCGTCCCACCACACCAGGGCCTTGCGCTCGCTCCACGGCCGGCCCTGCGGATCGGCGGACGCGCGGTTGTAGAGCACCCGCCGGTTCAGCGGCCACACCCAGCCCCATTCCCGCGCGTACAGGTCCTGCTCGAAGCGGGACTTGCGGCGGGCGGCCTGGTTGACGCCGTCGGCGTAGACGCCGCTGTAGATCCAGCAGCCGCAGGAGGTGCTGCCGTCGGCCTTGAGCTCGAGGTAGCCGCCGACCTGCTCGCCGGTGGTCAGGTCCTGGCCGCTGATCCGGCGGAGCACGTCCTCGGCCGACGGCTCGTCGCCGTGGACTTCGTAGTCCCAGGCGAGGTCGAGCACCGGCCGGTCCCGCTCGTCTTCCGAGCCCGCCAGCCGCTCCCGGACCAGCCGGCCGAGGTGGTAGAAGAACCACAGCTCCGAGCGCTGGTCCTCGGCCGGTTCGACGGCCTTTTCCCGCCACTGCACCATGCGCTGGGTCTGGGTGAACGTCCCTTCCTTCTCGACGTGCGAGGCGGCCGGGAAGAAGAACACCTCGGTGCGGCACTGCTCCGGCACGATCTCGCCGGTCTCGATCTCCGGCGCGTCCTTCCAGAAGGTGGCGCTCTCGATCATCGTCAGGTCCCGGACGACGACCCAGTCGAGGTTGGCCATGCCGAGCCGCTGCAGGCGCCCGTGCGCGGACCCGACCGCGGGGTTCTGCCCGAGCAGGAAGTAGCCGGACACCTTGCCGTCGACCATGTCCATGACCGTGCGGTAGGTGCCGTGGTCGCCGTTGATCCGCGGCAGGTAGCCGTAGCAGAAGTCGTTGTCCGGATCGGCTTTTTCGCCCCAATACTCCTTGAGCAGCGACACGGTGTAGGCGTCGGCGTTGCGCCAGAAGCCCTTCTGCTTGTCGCCGCGGACGCTGTCGAGGTAGTCGTTCAACGTGGCCTGCTCGGGGGTCGGCATCGGCAGGTAGCCCGGCAGCAGGTTGAACAGCGTCGGGATGTCGGTCGAGCCCTGGATGCTGGCGTGCCCGCGCAACGCGAACACCCCGCCGCCGGGACGGCCGATGTTGCCGAGCAGCAGCTGGATGATCGAGCCGGCCCGGATGTACTGGGCGCCGACGCTGTGCTGCGTCCAGCCGACGCTGTAGACGAGCGCGGCGGTGCGTTCGCGGCCGGAGTTGCGCGCCCAGGCGTCACACACCCGCTGGAAGAGCTCCTTCGGCGTCCCGCAGGTGGTCTCGACCATCTCCGGGGTGTAGCGGGCGAAGTGGCGCTTGAGGATCTGGAACACGCAACGCGGGTGCTGCAGCGTCGGATCGGCGGCGATCTCGTCGCTGCCGCCTTCGAGCACCGGGCCGCCCGAGCCGTGCTGGTCGGACGCCGACGTCTCCTTGCCGTGCGAGGTCTCCTTCGGCCGGACGCTCTCGTAGTGCCAGGTCGCCGGGTCGTAGGCGGCCTTGGCCTCGTCGTAGCCGCTGAACAGGCCGTCGAGGTCCTCGGTGTCGCGGTAGTCCTCGGACACCAGGAACGAGGCGTTGGTGTAGGCGACCACGTACTCGCGGAAGTCCAGGTCGTTGCTCAGGATGTGGTTGATCACCCCGCCGAGGAACGCGATGTCGGTGCCGGCCCGCAGCGGGACATGGGCGTCGGCCAGCGCGCTCGTGCGGGTGAAGCGCGGGTCGATGTGGAACACCTCGGCCCCGCGGGCCTTCGCCTCCAGCACCCACTGGAACCCCACCGGGTGCGCCTCGGCCATGTTCGAGCCCATGATCACGACGCAGTCGGAGTTCTGCAGGTCCTGCTGGTAGTCCGTCGCGCCACCGCGACCGAAGGAAGTCCCCAGACCGGGAACCGTGGCGGAGTGTCAAATCCGGGCCTGGTTCTCGATCTGGATCGCGCCGAGGGCGGTGAAGAGCTTCTTGATCAGGTAGTTCTCTTCGTTGTCGAGGGTGGCCCCGCCGAGGCTGGCGAGGCCCATGGTGCGGCGCAGCGGCTTCCCGTCCTCGTCGGTGTCCTGCCAGCCTTTGCGGCGGGCGTCGAGCACGCGGTCGGCGACCATCTCCATGGCCGTCCCGAGGTCGAGCTCGGTCCACTCGGTGGTGTAGGGCGCGCGGTAGCGGACCTTCTGTTCCCGCTGCGGACCGGTGACCAGCTGCTTGCTGGCCGAGCCCTTGGGGCAGAGCCGGCCGCGGGAGATCGGGCTGTGCGGGTCGCCCTCGATCTGGACGACTTTCCCGTCCTTGACGAAGACCTCCTGCCCGCACCCGACGGCGCAATACGGGCAGACGGACTTGGCGACCCGGTCGGCGCTCGTCGTGCGCGAGGCGAGGGCTTCGGAGTGCGGGGACTCGGCGGCCTTGCCCCGGCCGAGCGGGTCGGGACCGGTCAGCTGGCGGTAGACCGGCCAGGATTCCAGCCACTTCCGTGGTCCCACGCCCACCTCCCGACCGCGACGTTCCCGCTGGGGCGACTACCCGGGCCCTGCCGAGCCTAAACCGGTCGGGTCCCGGGCGCCTGCCGGCGACGTCCGGGCCGGTGCGTCCCGTCAGGTCGAGAAGGGCGATGACGCCCCTTCCGCGCGCGTGCGGCCCCGGCGTCCCGCGGCCGCCAGCGGCTGGGCGATGTCCTCCAGGGACTTGCCTTCGGCGTCCACGGCCAGGAACCGGGCGATCAGGCCGCCCGCGATCATCACCGCCGCGCCCAGCAGGTAGCCGATGAACAGGCGGACCGGGTGCTCACCCGTGCCGATCAGCGCGCCGTAGATCACCGGGCCCAGCGCGCCGAAGCACTGCGCGATGGCGAAGAACACCGCGATCGCCTTGGCCCGGACCTCCAGGGGGAAGATCTCGCTCACCGTCAGGTAGCCCGCGCTCGCGCCCGCGGAGGCGAAGAAGAAGATGACGCACCACGCGATCGTCTGGGTGATCGCGTTGAGCGCGCCCGCGTAGAACAGCACCGCGGTGATCGCCAGCAGCACGCCCGAAACGACGTACGTCCCGGAGATCATCTTGCGCCGCCCGAGGGTGTCGAACAGGTGGCCGATCGTGAACGGGCCGACCAGGTTGCCCACCGCGAACGCGATCAGGTAGATCGGCGTCGCCTCGGACGAGACGCCGTAGAACTTGCCGAGCACCAGCGTGTAGGTGAAGAAGATCGCGTTGTAGAGGAACGACTGGCTGATCATCAGCGACGCACCCAGCACCGCCCGCGACGGGTATTCGCGGAACAGCACCCTGGCCAGCGCGACGTACCCGATCCGCTCGGCCGGCGTCACCTCGATCGCCTTCGTCTCGTCGACCGGCGGCAGGCTGCGGCCGCCGTGCTCGACCTCGTCCTCGATCTGCTTGATCGACTGCTCGGCCGCGTCGGCCTTGCCGTGCATGATCTGCCACCGCGGACTCTCCGGCAGGTGCCGCCGCACCAGCAGGATCACCAGGCCGAGCACCGGCCCGATGAGGAAGCCCAGCCGCCAGCCCAGCGACAGGTCCATCCGGTTGAGCAGGATGTAGGTGCCGATCGTGCCCAGCACGGCGCCGGCCCAGTAGGTGCCGTTGACGGCGATGTCCACCCGGCCCCGGTAGCGGGCGGGGATCAGCTCGTCGATCGCCGAGTTGATGGCCGCGTATTCGCCGCCGATGCCCATGCCGGCGATGAACCGGGTGGCGTACAGGAAGACGACCCAGCCCGCGCCGTTGCCCAGGGTCAGCGCGGTCAGGCCGCTGCCGACGAGGTAGACGGCCAGCGTCAGCATGAACAGGTTCCGCCGGCCGAGCTTGTCCGAAAGACTGCCGAAGAACAGCGCCCCGACCACTTCGCCGGCCAGGTAGATCGTCGCCAGCAGCCCGACGGCGGCCGACGACATGTGCAGCGTCTCGGGCTTGGTCAGCGTGTCGGCGACCGCGCTGGCGACCGTGATCTCGAGGCCGTCGAGGATCCAGGCCACCCCGAGGGCGACCACCATCCGGGTGTGGAACGGGGACCAGGGCAACCGGTCGATGCGGGCCGGGATGAGCGTGCGCACCCCGGCGGACGCCGGATCGGGTGTTGCCGCCATGACAACCTCCTTGAGAGCAGATCGCCCCGCGTGGCTTCCCCCGTCTTCTCCTGGTGAAACACGATCGGGTCGACTCGGGTGGTCACACCTTGTGATCAGCCGGAGACGGTTATTAACCTGACGCGCGAGCGGGTCGTGCAGGAGCCGCAACGCCTGTTCGTGCCGGTTTCGTGGTGGATGGAGTGTTTTCGCGTGGCGTCCTTCGGGTCCCCGGCGGGGCGGTTGCGGATTTCGTGCTCGCACGGCGAGCCGGTGCTCCTGACCTTGTCCGGCGAGCTCGACGCCGGCACGGTGCTGGTCGTCGTCGGGGCGGTCGCCGCGGCGCTGGCGAGCAGCCCGGAACCGCGGGTGATCGTGCTGGACTTGGCGCAGCTGCACTTCCTGGGGGCGGCGGGCGTCCGCGTGCTGAGCGCGGTGACCGACCACGCCGCCGCCCAGAACGCCCGGCTCCGCGTCGTCACCGGCGGCAACCCCCTGGTGAGCCGCGCGTTGCGGCTGACCGGGGCGGACCGCGTGCTGGACGTCTACCCGGATCGCTGCGCTGCACTGAGCGTCGGCGACGGCCGTGAGTTCCTGCGCCTGACCGCCCGGATGTGGAACAGCTGACCGTCCACATCGGAATGGCGAGCAGGATGGACGTCACCGGCCGGTGCTGCCGTCGATCAGCTCGCGGAGGATGTCGGCGTGCCCGGCGTGGCGGCCGGTCTCCTCGATCAGGTGGACGAGGGCCCAGCGCATCGACGGCGCCGCGCGGCCCGGGCGGGCCACCGGCCGGGTCAGGTCGGTGCAGGCGTCGATGACCGCGTTCGCCTGCGAGCACGCGGCGCGGTAGTCCGCCACGACCGAGGCGACGGTCTCGTCCGGCCGCGGCCGGAACGTGCCGGGCCAGTCGGCGACCTCCTCGCCGAGGAAGGTGAACCGCTCGACGTGGGCCAGGTGCCGGATCAGGCCGAGCAGCGAGGTACCCGACGGGACTCCGGGCGTCCGGACCTGCGGTTCGGGCACCTCCTCGGCCTTGGCGACGATCGCGGCCCGCAGGTGGTCGAGGAAGCCGCGCAGCACGTCCTTCTCGGCCGGACCGGTGCGCGGGGGCGGGGTGTCCCGCCGTCGGCGGGTCATCGGGGGTCCCTTCCGGCGGTGCGGCGGATGAGCAGCAGGTGGTCGACGACGTCGGCGATCCGCCCGCCGGGTCCGGTGGCGCGGCGGGCCAGGGCCTCGGCGCGCTCGACGGTCCACTCCGCGGGGTCGAGCGGCGGCGCCTCCAGTGCGGGGAGTGCGGCCGGGTCCTGGTTCCACGACCACGGCGCGACCGAGCCGTGCTCCACGACCAGCAGCCGGCCACCGGGGGAGAGGGCCTCCGCCGCCCGCCGCAGCACCCGGTTGCGGGGCAACGGGAACGACGTGTGCAGGTAGTGCGCCGAAACGAGGTCGAACGGGCCCGCCGGGAAGGTCGCGGCCAGGTCGTGCCGCTCGGTGGTGATCCGGTCCGCGAGCCCGAGTTCCCCGGCGAGGCGGTCCAGGTGGGCGAGGGCGACGGCGGAGATGTCGGCCGCGGTCACGCGCCAGCCGCGCCGGGCCAGCCAGAGCGCGTCCCCGCCGGCACCCGCCCCGAGGTCGAGGGCCCGGCCGGGGGACAGCGGGGGTACGACCTCGGCGAGCCGGACGTTGGGCCGCGGCACGCCGCCGGGGAGGTGGGCCGTGTAGTGACCGTCCCAGAACCGGGACGCTTCGGTGGTCGGTGTCATGGCCCCACCCTGACCCGGCCCTGGCGGTTCCGGCACGCTTTCTTGCGGTTCCGGCAAGATGGCCGGGTGAGCGACGACTTCGAGGACGTCCTGCACGCCGTCGGCCCCCGGCTGCGGGCGCTGCGGCGGCACCGCGGGCTGACCCTGGCGGACGTCTCGGCCGCCACCGGCGTCTCGGAAAGCACGCTGTCGCGGCTGGAAAGCGGGCAGCGGCGGGCCGGCCTGGACCTGCTGCTGCCGCTGGCCCGCGCCTACGACGTCCCGCTCGACGACCTCGTCGGCGCACCCCGCACCGGCGACCCCCGGATCCACCTGACCCCGATCCACCGGTACGGCATGACGTTCGTGCCGCTGTCGCGGTGGCCCGGCGGCATGCAGGCCTACAAGATGATCATCCCGAGCGCGGACCGGCCGCCGGAGCCGGACCACCAGACCCACGAGGGGCACGAATGGCTCTACGTGCTCCACGGGCGGCTGCGGCTGGTCCTCGGCGAGCACGACCTGGTCCTGCCACCGGGCGAGGCGGCGGAGTTCGACACGACGATCCCGCACTGGCTCGGCAGCGCCGACGGCACCCCGGTCGAGCTGCTGATCCTGTTCGGCCGGCACGGCGAACGCGCGCACCTGCGCGCCCGCGCGCACTGAGAAACGGTGCCCGGATTTCCGGGAATGCGCCGCTCACCGCCGCGCCCGTATTCTCCTTGCGGCAGGCGGGTGATCGTCTGCTGAGGCAACGCGAATGGACGTGGCATGACCGGATACGGCCGGGACCGGGAAGGCCGGAGGCGCACCCGGACGCTGCTCGGCGTCGGGTACCTGGTGACGCTGACGGCGTTGCTGGGCCTCAAAACCGGGTGGCTCCCGGCGGTCGCAGCCCTGCTCGGCGTGCTCGTGCTGATGGCGGTGGTGCTCCGGTGGGTCATGTGGCGCGACGCACGCACCGAGCGCCGGCGCCGGGCGGCGGGGGAGGCGCCGTCGTGGCCCGCCCAGCTGCCGGTACCGGTGGCGCTCCTGCTGGGGGCCAAGGCCCCCGGCCGCCACGCCCGCCGCGTCGACGAGGTGGGCGAGCTGTTCGGCCGGCTGTCCCTCCGGGACGGTTTGCTGCACTGGGAGCCGCGGCCGGGGGACCGCGACCGTGGCGTGGGGCCGGTGACGTTCGACCGGTCGTGGACGACGGAGGTGGTTTCCTTGTGGGGCCCGGGAAACCAGGGGTGCCTGACGCTCACGTCCCCGGACGGCACCGCGGTGGACGTGTGGATCCGCCACCCGGCCGATCTCCGCCAAGCCCTGGCGGCGCTGGTCCGTTAGGTCCGGGGACGGATGAGGCCGGGCAGGCGGGCGACGAGCCAGACCAGGCCGAGCACCGCGAAGACCGCGGCCAGCCGGAAGCCCAGCGAGATCACGCCGACCGGCCAGCCGGTGAACACGTACCTCCGCGTCCAGTGCGTCGTCTTCGTGATGTCGAGGCCGGGCACCGCGTTCGCGAAGCCCCACAGCTGATCACCGACGCCCGTCGTGAGCGGCGCGCCGGGCGGCAAGGACGGGACCGCCGTGGCGAAGCCGGTCCGGACCGACAGCAGCACCGTCGAGGCCGTCAGGACCACCGCGACGTGCGCCCACAGCAGCACCCCCACGACGGCGAGCGCCGCCCACCAGGCCGAGTCGTGCCGCACGAACGCCGCCGCGATCGCGGCGAGCCCGAGGAAGCAGCACGAGAACAGCAGGACCACCAGCACCAGCCACTGCACCGCCGGCGTCACCCAGCCCAGCGGGATGCCGACCCCGGCGATGTCCACCGACTTCGGGACGTGGTCGCGGAGCAGGCGGGCCAGCGGGGACTCCGGCGGCCAGAGGAACAGGACGCCGGCGTAGACGGGCAAGGTGAGCAGCAGGGTCCAGAGCGCGGCGGAACTCGTGAGATCCGCTTCGTCGCCGGAGTCGCCGCCCGGCAACCTGCTGTGCCGGTTGCGCAGCCACCAGTAGGCGGAGGTTAGCAGCCTGGCCATCGGCAGCAGCAGGACCACCTTGAGGGCGACCACGATCGACCCCGCCGCCGTGCCGGACAGCTCGTGCGGCTCGGGCCAGCCGAACGTGTCCTCGATCTCCAGGAACGGGATCGCGTCCAGCGTGTGCCAGACGAAGTACCGCTCACTCGCCCACAGACCCGGGACACTGCCCGGCGGCCCGGACAGCACGCCGTGCCGCCAGAGGACGGTGACGACGCCCGCCGTCGCCTCGACCGCCAGCAGGGGAGCGAGCACCGAGGCGAGCAGGCCGACGCCGTACGCGCGGGCCGCGGCCTGCTTGACGTTCCCGAACGCCCACAAGACCGCGTTCAGGCTGCCCAGCGCCAGCAGCGCGCCGGGCAGCACCCCGAGGATCGCCGTCACCCAGTGCGGGCTCGTGACGGTGACCATCTGCAGGACGCGGACGAGACCGGTGACCGGGACCGCGATCAGCGCGGACACGGCCACCAGTGCGGGCAGCATGTCGGTGTGGCGCTCGCCGACGTCGGTGAGCTGGTGCCAGGAATGCGCGAACCCGGCGGCGATCCGCCGCGTCAGCCTGGCCATCGTCCCCACCGGGCGGACCGTACGTCGGCTGCGGACACACCACCAGCCTCTGAACGAGCTACCCCCGCCAGGGTGATCTGCCATGATCTGCCGGTCGGACGCCGGCCCCACGGAGGACATCGATGACGGCTCGTGACGCGCTTCTCGCGGTCGCCGCCCTGCTCGCGCCGGACGCCCCCGAGGTGGCCACCCTCGCCGCGGCCGCTCATGACGATCAAGAGGCTTTCCTGCAGGCGCACGCCGAGCGGCTCGACGAGCGCGGGATCGACGAGCCCTTCGACCTGCTGCCGTGGATCGCCCTCGTCGACGCCCTCACCGACCAGGGCCTGCTCGCCGAGGTCGACTGGAAGGAAGCGCCGGAGGAGATCACCGGCCGGTTGCGGGGACTGCGGTCGGCGCCGGTCGCCGATGACGGCTGGACGCCGGCCGGGAACGAGCTGCCGACGTACGACTTCCTCGAGGAGGCCGGAACCCGCCTGCACCGCGCGGGAACCGCCCTCGCCGTGCTCGACATCGAGTCCGACTGCTACCCGCTCGTGCTCCTGCCCGCCGACCGCGGCGCCGAGCTCGTCCGCCTTGCCGCCGAAGCCGGGTTCACCGCCGAGGTCCTGGACAACGCGACCGGAACACCGGAAGGTGACGTGCCATGACCGGAGAAGAGATCGTGCTCGGCCCCCTGCCCAAGGGCATCACCCCCGCCGGGGCAGGGAAGGTGTGGAACGTGCTCGGCCACACCTACGCCATGAAGGCCGCCAGTGCGTCCAGCTTCGCCTTCGAAACCCTCGACCCGCCCGGGACCGGCGTGCCGCCGCACGTACACCCCACCCAGGACGAGCACATCTACGTCCTGGACGGCGTCTTCACCCTCTACCTCGACGGCGAATGGACGACCGCCGGCCCCGGGGACACCGTGCGGATGCCGAAAGGCGTGCCGCACGCCTACTACAACCGCAGCGACGCCCTCACCCGCGCGCTGTTCTGGGTGAGCCCGGCCGGGCGGCTGGCGCAGCTGTTCGACCGGCTGCACGACCTGAGCGACCCGGCCGAGGTGGTCCGGCTGTCGGCCCTGCACGACGTCGACTTCCTGCCGCCGGGGTCGGTGGAGGGCGCCTGACCTCGGCGGCCGGCGGCGGTGTCCACTGTGGACGTCGCCGCCTCCCGGCGCAGGATCGGCAACGACGACGTCAGGGCCCCGGTCGCGACTCCCGCGCCGACGCCGGCCCAGGCCGGCGGGCCGAGCGGGGTGCAGCCGAAGAACCGGCTCACCCCCGGCGTCTGCACGATCGCCGGCGGCGCGAGGGCGGACCCGACCGCCGTCCCGACCACCAGGGGGCTGCGGCGGCGGCCGCGCAGGGTCTGGGCCGGCTGGGTGCCGACCAGGCCGCACAGGGCCATCGTGCTCGTGCGGCGCGCCGTGCCCGGGGTGAACCGGCCGATCAGCCACGCCGTCGTCGCGCCGACGCCCGTCGTCACGCCGCGGCTGGTGCTCGCGCGGTTCAGGCCCGGGGACGCCGGGCGGCGACCGCCATCGCCGGGAACAGGTCCGTCAGCAGGTTGACCAGCAGCAGCTGGCGGGTGCCCAGCGGCGAGTCGCCCGAGAGCAGGGTGCCCAGCACCGAGAAGCCGATCTCGCCGCCGACCAGGATCACCACCGCGTCCGACACGCTCCGCCACAGCGCGCGGCCCTCCGCGACCGCCTCCAGCAGCACGGTCAGGTCATCGCCGGTCAGCGCGACGTCGGCCGCGGTGCGGGCGGCGGTCGAGGCCCGGGCGCGCACGCCGATGCCGACGTCTGCGGCGCGGATGGCCGCCGCGTCGTTCGCGCCGTCGCCGACCATCGCCGTCATCCGGCCCGCCTCGCGCAAACACTCGACGACCTGCAGCTTCTGCTCCGGCGCGATCGAGGGCGGCCAACTCGTCGCCGGTGACGACCGGGGCCGTAATCTCGAGCGGGTGACGGGAGCGTTCTGGTGGGACCTGCTGATCGGGGTCGCGGCCGCCCTCCTGTTCGCGTGGGCCGCCCTCGTCGTCGCGCTCGTGATCGTCCGGCCGCGCGGGGGACTGCTGCGGGAGGCGCTGCGGCTGCTGCCGGACGTGCTGCGGCTCGTGCGCCGGCTGGCCGCCGACAAGACGCTGCCACGCGGGGTCCGGATCCGGCTCGGCCTCCTGCTGGCCTACCTCGCGCTGCCGATCGACCTGGTGCCGGACTTCATCCCGGTGCTCGGGTACGCCGACGACGCCATCATCGTCGGCGCCGTCCTGCGCTCGGTCGTGCGCCGCGCCGGGCTCGAGGCCGTGCGGGCCCACTGGCCCGGGACCGACGACGGGTTCGCCGCTTTGACCCGCTTGACGAAGTTGCCTTGACGTGCACGGCAACGTTTAGCTTCCCGTGGGTGAAGTTCGGAATCAGTTACCGCACCCCCTTCTTCGGCGCCGGCCCGGAAACGATCGCCGGGTTCGCCCGGGACGCGGAGGAGTGCGGGTTCGAGTCGTTGTACCTGCCGGAGCACGTCGCCCTGTACCCGGGCGCGAAGATCGGGGCGATGGCGCTGCCGCCGTCGCTGCCGTTCGCGGACCCCTTGGAGTGCCTCAGCTTCGTTGCCGCCGTCACGAGCCGCATCCTGCTGCCCTACCACCACCCGGTCGTGTTGGCCAAGCGGCTCGCGACGGTCGACGTGCTCTCCGGCGGACGCATGCGGCTGCTCACCGTCGGCGTCGGCGCGCTGCCCGGGGAGGCACGGGCGGCCGGCGTCGACTTCGCCACCCGCGGCCGCCGGGCGGACGAGGCCATCGACGTCCTGCGGCTGCTCTGGGCGGGCGGCGAAGAGGGCGTCTCCTTCGCCGGCGAGTTCTTCTCCTTCGAGGACGCCTGCAGCTTCCCGAAGCCGGTCGGCGTCCGGACGTTGCCGATCCACGTCGGCGGTTCGAGCACGGCCGCGGCCCGCCGGGCCGGCCGCCGTGGCGACGGGTACTTCCCCGGCGGCGCGCTCACCGCGGACGAACGCCGCCGCCAGTTCGAGCTCGTCCGGGCCACCGCGCGCAACCCGGAAACCATCGAGTACACGCGCTGGGGTGCACTCGACATGTCCACGGAGGACGTCGAGGAGCTGGCCCGGCAAGGGGTGAGCCGCATCGTCGTGACGCCCGGCACGGCGGAACCCGGCCCCAGACGGGAAGAGATGGCGGCGTTCGCCGAGCGGTTCGGCCTCAGCTGACCTCGTCCACCAGGGACTCGATGCCCGGCGGCAGGCTCGCCCGCCGGGCCCGGTCGGCGACGAACCCCGCGATCGCCGCCCGCAGCGCGCGCACCGCCCGGGTCGGTTCCAGATCGGCGCGGTGGGCCAGCTGCACCACGCGTGTCATCCCCGCGTCGGGCGTGAACCGGGTCATCCGGAACCGGTCGCCGGCCACCGTGCTCGGCACCACCGCCGCGCCGACCCCGGCGCGGACCAGTTCCAGCACCGCGTCCATCTCGCCACCCTCGATCGCGAACGACGGCTCGAACCCGGCCGCGCGGCAGGCGTTGACCGTCGCCTCCCGGACGTCGTAGCCGCGGCGGAACATGACCAGCGGGACGTCGGCGAGCTGCCCGATGCCGAGGCGGTCGCCGGCGACCGGCGCGTCCGGGGCGGAGATCACCACCAGCTCCTCCAGCAGCAGCGGGGTCGCCGTCAGGCCGGCGTCGGCGGTGATCCGGGCGCCCGCCAGCAGCGCCAGGTCCAGCGCGCCCTCGGCCAGCCGCTGCCGCAGGTCGCCCGACCCGCTTTCGTGCAGTTCCAGCTGGATGCCCGGGTACCGGCGGCGGAACGCCGCGAGCATCGCGGGCAGCAGGCCGGTGCACAGGCTCGGCGGCGCCCCCAGCCGCACCCGGCCGCGGTCGAGCTCGGCCAGCTCGCGGATGGCCAGCCGCGCCGTTTCGGTGTCGGCGAGGATCCGCCGCGCGATCGGCAGCAGCGTCTCGCCGGCCTCGGTGAGCGTGACGTTGCCGCGGATCCGGTGGAACAGCGGGGCGCCGAGGTCGTGTTCGAGCGCACGGATCTGCTGGGACAGCGACGGCTGGGCCACCCGCACCTGTTCGGCGGCGCGGGTGAAGTGGCGGTGCTCCGCGACGGCGACGAAGTACGCGAGCTGCTGGAACTGCATAGCCACATCCTATCGACAAGAGAGCTATCATGTCTTTGACCTCTGGTCGAAGCGCTCTTACCGTCGATCGGGTGGTGAACACCCTCGCCCCGCACCGGCGCTCCGCCGTCCGGCGCTTCTGGGCCTCGACGATCGGCAAGAAAGCCGTCATGGCGGTGAGCGGCCTGCTCCTGCTCGCCTTCGTGTTCGCGCACATGGTCGGCAACCTCAAGACGTTCCTGGGTGCCGGCGACCTCAACCACTACGCGGGCTGGCTGCGCACGATCGGCGAACCGGTGCTGCGCCGAGAGTGGTTCCTCTGGCTCCAGCGCGCGGTCCTGCTCGCCGCGCTGGTCCTGCACGTCACCGCGGCCGTGCAACTGGCCCGCCGCGACCGCCGCGCCCGGCCGGTGCGGTACGCCCACCGGCCGCCGTCGCACGGGACCTTCGCGGTGCGGACGATGCGCTGGGGCGGCGCCACGCTCGCGGTGTTCGTCGTCTGGCACCTCCTCGACTTCACCGTCGGCACGGTGAACCGGGACTTCGTCCCGGGCGACCCGTACCACAACCTCGTCGCGGACTTCCAGGTCTGGTGGGTCAACCTGATCTACCTCGTCGCCCTGGCCATGCTGGGCCTGCACATCCACCACGGCTTCGCGAGCGCCGCGCGCACGCTCGGCGTCACCCGCCCGCGGCGGGAGCGCGCGATCCGGATCTTCGGCAGCACGACGGCGGTCGTGGTCGCGGGCGGCTACGCACTCGTCCCGGTCGCGATCATGACGGGACTGGTGCACTGATGGCCGACTACCGCGTGGGCGACCCGATCGCCGACACCAAGACGCCGCGCGTTCCACTGGAACAGCGCTGGGACGAACGGAAGTTCGCCGCGAAGCTGGTGAACCCGGCGAACCGGCGCCGGCACCGGGTGATCGTGGTGGGCACCGGCCTGGCCGGCGGCTCGGCCGGCGCGACGCTGGCCGAGCAGGGCTACCACGTCGTCCAGTTCTGCTTCCAGGATTCCCCGCGGCGCGCACACTCCGTCGCCGCCCAGGGCGGCATCAACGCGGCGAAGAACTACCGCAACGACGGCGACTCGGTGTACCGGCTCTTCCACGACACGGTCAAGGGCGGCGACTTCCGGGCCCGGGAGTCCAATGTGTACCGGCTGGCCCAGGTGTCGGCGCAGATCATCGACCAGGCCGTGGCCCAGGGCGTCCCGTTCGCCCGCGAGTACGGCGGCCTGCTGGACACGCGCTCGTTCGGCGGCGTGCAGGTGCAGCGGACGTTCTACGCCCGCGGCCAGACCGGCCAGCAGCTGCTGATCGGCGCGTACCAGGCGCTGTCCCGGCAGATCGACGCCGGAAACGTCGAGCTGCACGCGCGCACCGAGATGCTCGACCTCGTCGTGTCCGGCGGCCGGGCCCGCGGCATCGTCGCGCGCGACCTGGTCACCGGCGAGATCACCACGCACCTCGCGGACGCCGTCGTGCTCGCCACCGGTGGGTACGGCAACGTCTTCTCCCTCTCGACGAACGCGAAGGGCTCCAACGCCACCGCGATCTGGCGGGCGCACAAACGCGGTGCGTACTTCGCGAACCCGTGTTTCACCCAGATCCATCCGACGTGCATCCCGCGGTCGGGCGAGCACCAGTCGAAGCTGACGCTGATGAGCGAGTCGCTGCGCAACGACGGCCGCATCTGGGTCCCGAAGCAGGCCGGGGACACCCGGCCGCCGGCGGAGATCCCCGAGGACGAGCGCGACTACTACCTCGAACGCCTATACCCGAGCTTCGGCAACCTCGTGCCGCGGGACATCGCCTCGCGAGCGGCGAAGAACGTGTGCGACGCCGGCTTCGGCGTCGGTCCCGGCGGCCTCGGCGTCTACCTCGACTTCGCCGACGCGATCGCGCGGCTGGGCCGCCCCGCGATCGAAGCCCGCTACGGCAACCTCTTCGACATGTACCAGCGCATCACCGCGGAAGACCCGTACGCGGTGCCGATGCGGATCTACCCGGCCATCCACTACACGATGGGCGGGCTGTGGGTGGACTACGACCTGCAGAGCACCATCCCCGGGCTGTTCGTGATCGGCGAGGCGAACTTCTCCGACCACGGCGCCAACCGGCTCGGCGCGTCGGCGCTGATGCAGGGCCTCGCCGACGGCTACTTCGTGCTCCCGGCGACGGTGAACGACTACCTCGGCAGCACCCGGCTCGACGACGTCCCCGAATCCGCGGCTCTCGAAGTGGAGACCGAGGTGCGCGCACGGATTTCCCGGCTCCTGGCGGTCCGGGGGACGCGGTCGGTCGACTCGTTCCACCGCGAGCTGGGCCTGCTGATGTGGGACCACTGCGGGATGTCCCGCACCCGCGAAGGTCTGCGCAAGGCCCTCGACCGGGTGCCCGGGCTCCGGGCGGAGTTCTGGCGGGACGTCCGCATCCCGGGCGGCGGCGCGGAACTCAACCAGGAGCTGGAGAAGGCCAACCGCGTCGCGGACTTCCTGGAGCTGGCCGAACTGATGCTCGTCGACGCCCTCGCGCGCGAGGAATCGTGCGGCGGGCACTTCCGCGAAGAACACCAGACGTCCTCGGGGGAGGCGTTGCGGGACGACGAGAACTTCGCGCACGTCGCCGCGTGGGAGTACGGCGCCGAGCCGGTGCTGCACCGCGAAGAACTGGTTTTCGAGCACGTCCACCCGACCCAGCGGAGCTACACATGAAACTCACCGTCCGCGTCTGGCGGCAGGCCGGCCCGGCCGCGGAAGGGCGGCTGGTCGCCTACCCGGTCGACGACGTCAGCCCCGAGATGTCGTTCCTCGAGCTGCTGGACGTCCTGAACCAGCGGCTGATCGAGGAGGGCGACGAACCGGTGGCGTTCGACCACGACTGCCGCGAGGGCATCTGCGGCTCGTGCGGCGTGGTGATCAACGGCCGGGCCCACGGCCCCGAGCGCACGACGTCGTGCCAGCTCCACCTGCGCTCCTTCGCCGACGGCGACGTGATCGACGTGGAACCGTGGCGCGCGGCGGGTTTCCCGATCATCAAGGACCTGGTGGTCGACCGGTCGGCGCTCGACCGGATCGTCCAGGCGGGCGGGTACGTCAGCGCGCCGACGGGAAGCGCCCCGGACGCGCACGCGACACCGGTTCCCAAGCCGGACGCGGACCTGGCGTTCGACAACGCCACGTGCATCGGCTGCGGCGCCTGCGTGGCGGCCTGCCCCAACGGCTCGGCGACCCTGTTCACGGCGGCCAAGGTGACGCATCTGAGCCTGCTGCCGCAGGGTGGCCCGGAACGCGCGAGCCGGGTTCTCGGCATGGTGGAGACGATGGACGCCGAGGGTTTCGGCGGCTGCACGAACACGGGCGAGTGCGTGGCGTCGTGCCCGAAGGGGATTCCGTTCGCGAGCATCGCGACGCTGAACCGGGAGTACCTCGCCGCGTCGCGCTCCGGGCGCCGCTGACGGCCCTCAGAAGCCAGGCAGCAGGGCGCCGAACCGGCGGCGGCCCCGCGGGGTGATCCGCAGCTCGCGGTCTCCCGTACCCCGGCGGACCAAACCGTCGGCCAGGAACGCCTCCAGGACTTCGTGGCCGAGGACGCCACCGAGGTGGGGGACGCGGTGGGTCCGGTCCAGACACGCCGTCGCCGGGCGGCGGCGGCCCGGGGCCACCTCCGCCGGGGTGACCCCGAGGTCCCGGAACGCCGACAGGTCGTCGCCGAGGACGACGTCCGCCGCGGAACCGTCCGGTGGCCGCAGCGCTCCCCGCGAGACGAGCAAGGCGAACACCGCCACCCCGAGCCGTCCCGCCGCGTGGTCGTAACACGTGTGCGCGATGTCCGCGCCCGACTCCGTCCGATCCGGTGGCGCGATGCTCTCGTTGCCGGCGTAGTGCGCGAGAGCGGTGAGCACGCCCAGGAGGTCTTCGCGGCCGACGCGGTACATCGCGTGCCGCCCGGTGTGCTCGACCGTCACCAGCCCGGCCGCCCGCAGGCGGGCCAAGTGGTTGCCCAGCCGGGGTGCGGTCACCCCGAGCGCGTCGGCCAGCTGCACCATCGTGTGCGGGCCTTCCGCCGCCAGCACCTGCAGGGCCGTGAGCCGCACCGGGTCGGCCAGCTCGCGCGTCAGCTCGACGATCGCGCCCTGGACCGCGTTGCCCGCATCGACCAGTCCGCCCATCACCGTTCCTTCCGACGCGCGCGAGCCTAGCACGCTTCACGAGTACGTGAATGATGATTGCCGACGGCGCCGACCGGGAACTACCCTTCACATCCTCGTGAAGGGTGGATGCATGCGAAGTCTCCTCTGGGGCCGCGGGGTTTCCGCGCTCGGCGACGGCCTCTGGTTCACGATCTGGGCGCTGTACCTCACCCGGATCGCCGGGCTCCCGCCGGTCACGGTCGGCGCCGGACTCTCCGTGGCGAGCGCCGTCGGCATGGCCGCCGCGGTGCCGCTGGGCGCCTTCGCCGACCGGGCGGGCGCGCGGCCGGTGCTGGTCGTGCTCACCCTCGTGCGGGCCGCCGCGATGGCCGGCTACCTCGCGGTGGACGGCACCTGGTCGTTCCTGGCCGTGACGGTGCCGTTCACCGCCTTGGCCACCGGCGGCACGGCGGTGCGGACCGCGCTCGTCACGGCGCTCGTCACCGAGCCCGCCGAACGGGTGCGCCTGCTGGCGCAGCAACGGGTGGCCCAGCACGTCGGGTACGCCGCCGGCGCCGGGCTCGGCGCCCTGGTGCTCACCGCCGACGCGCGGTGGGCCTACACCCTGGCCATCGCCGGGAACGCCGTCAGCTTCCTGGTGCTCGCCGGCGCGACCCTGCTCGTGCCCGCACCCGCCCGGACCCCGGTCCGGACGGCGACGCGGGCGGTGCTGAAGGACCGGCCGTACCTGTGCGTCACCGCGGCCACGGCCGTGCTTTCGCTGTGCTGGGCCATGTTGTCGGCCGGCCTGCCGCTCTGGCTGTCCGGCCGGACGCACCTGCCGCCGGCCCTCGGCGGGGTCGTGGTCGTGGTCAGTTCGGTGGGGATCGCGGTGTTCCAGGTGCCCTTCGCCCGGTTCGCCCGCACGGCCGGCCAGGCCGCGCGGACGGCGGTGGTGTCCGGTGTGGTGCTCGCGGCGAGCTGCGTGCTGCTCGCCACGACGTCCGGCGGCTCGGGCGCAGCCGCGGTAGCGGTGGTCGGGCTGGCCGCGGTGCTGCACGTCGTCGGCGAGCTGGCGTACGTGGCCGCCAATTGGGGCCTGTCGGTGCGGCTGATGCGCGAAGACGCCAAGGGCGCCTACCAAGGCGCGACCGAAGCGGCCACGGCCACCGTGCAGATGGTCGGGCCCGGCGTGTTCACCCTCGCCGTCGGCGGGCTCGGCGGCCCGGGGTGGCTGCTGGTCGCGCTGGTGTTCCTCGCGGCCGTCGCGCCCGTGCCGGCGTTGACCCGCTGGGCGGTCCGGACGCGGCAGCCCGTGGTGGCCCGCTGAGCGACGCACGTCACGCTCGAAGTCCGGAACACCAGCGGGGACAGGACGTTGTACAGGGTGTCGGTACGGCGGTGCCCCCGGGCCTCACCCCTTGCCTTCACGGAATACCAGTCCGGCTGGAGCCGTGTTGAGCCTTCCGCCGCGAGGCGGCCCCCGTACCGGCCCCGAACTCCCGTCTCCGCTCGCAGGTCGACCCCCCTCGGACCTCCGCTGGGCGGAGACGGGCCTGAAACCCCCCGCGTTTGCCGCCCCCGGCGCCGGGTACACCGGTCCCGGCGGTGCCCGCCCGGTGTTCGAGCTCAGCCCGTGGTCTCCACCACCCGGGCGCCCGGGCGGGTCATCGCCGCCAGCAGCGGGTGCCAGCGCGTGGCGTCGAAAATCAGCGTGATGGCTTCGATCTTCCCGTCGCGCAACCGGAAGTGCTCCGCCGTGTGCTGCGTGCCGACCGGGGTCGCGGTGTGCACGTCGTAGACGAGCGTGGCTTCGGTGTCGCCGTAGAGCTCGCTGATCAGGTCGACACCCGTGACGATCCCGACGAATCCCGCCAGCCCGGCCAGGTGGCCGCGGGCGTCGGCGGATTCGATCAGCGGGCTGCGGAAGGTGAAGGTGGACGCCAATTGCGCGGCCGCCGCGGAAACATCGCCGTCGAAGCGGGCGCGGTGGTAGGCCCGCACGGTTTCCCTTGTCTGCGTGGTCATCGGTCCTCCAGGTGGCGGGCGAGGTGGTATTGGTTCTCGGCCAGCCGCAGGCACAGGTGCCGCAGCTGGGCCGTCTCGGCGGCGGTGAAACCCCGGAAGAGCGCGGCCATGGCGAGCTGGGACGGCCGACGGAACTCCTCCAGCCACGTCCGGCCCTCCGCGGTGATCCGGACTTGCACCGCCCGCCGGTCGCGCGAGTCGGGCACGCGCTCGGCGAGCCCGGCGCGTTCGAGGGTGTCGACCAGACCCGTCACGTTCCGGGAGCTCACCGCGGCGGACGCGGCGAGGTCCTTGATCTGCGCGCCGCCGGTGGCGAGCCGGATCAGGATGTCGAGGGCGCCGGGGCTGAGGCCACGGCTGTCGGTGCCCCGGGAGCGCAGCGCCTCGAGGCTCCGCGCGGCCGTGCGGACGGCGGCCGCGGCTTCGAGCACGCCGGTGTCTTCGCCGAGCGTGAATCCGGCCAGTGCACCGCGGACCTCGGGGGAGTAGAGCCGGTCGTCTTCGTCCCGGGCCAGGTTGGGTACGTCATTCATAGTGAATAGCTACATTAGTACCTGCTTCCGTATCTCTGTCAACAGCCTGTCCGCTCGCAGGCGTTAACCAGGCTTTCGCCCGCCGTTAGCCTCGGTCCCGGGACAGGTTCGCTCTTCGCCGCCCATACTGACCCGGCTCGCCACCACGACACCCCCGGAGTCCCCATGACGGACGTCAACCGACGACGTTTTCTGCAGCTCGCCGGCGGTACCGCCGCCCTTTCCGCGCTGTCCACCAGCATCGCCCGCGCGGCGGAGATCCCCGCCTTCCACCGGACCGGGACGTTGCGCGACGTCGAGCACATCGTGGTGCTGATGCAGGAAAACCGGTCGTTCGACCACTACTTCGGCACGCTGCGCGGGGTCCGCGGCTTCGGCGACCCACGGCCGGTGACCCTGGCGAACGGCAAGTCGGTCTGGGCGCAGTCGGACGGCAAGCGCGACATCCTGCCGTTCCGCCCCGAAGCGGACAACCTGGGCCTGCAGTTCATCCAGGACCTCCCGCACGGCTGGAACGACACGCACGCGGCGTGGAACGCGGGCCACTACGACAAGTGGGTGCCCGCGAAGGGGTCGACCACCATGGCGTACCTGACCCGCGAGGACATCCCGTTCCACTACGCCCTCGCCGACTCGTTCACCATCTGCGACGCCTACCACTGCTCGTTCATGGGCTCGACCGACCCGAACCGCTACTACATGTGGACCGGGTACACCGGCAACGACGGCAAGGGCGGCGGCCCGGTCCTCGGCAACGACGAAAAGGGCTACTCCTGGACGACCTACCCCGAGCGCCTGGAACAGGCCGGGGTGTCCTGGAAGATCTACCAGGACATCGGCGACGGCCTCGACGCCGCCGGCGGCTGGGGCTGGATCGAGGACGCCTACCGCGGCAACTACGGCGACAACTCGTTGCTGTACTTCAACTCCTACCGCAACGCGAAGCCCGGCGACGCCCTGTACGAAAAGGCCCGCACCGGCACGAACGCCAAGGCGGGCGAAGGCTACTTCGACCGGCTGCGCGCGGACGTCAAGGCCGGCAAGCTGCCGCAGGTCTCCTGGATCACCGCGCCCGAGGCGTTCTGCGAACACCCGAACTGGCCGGTGAACTACGGCGCCTGGTACATCGCGCAGGTCCTCGACGCGCTCACCGCGAACCCGGACGTGTGGAGCAAGACCGCGCTGTTCATCACCTACGACGAGAACGACGGCTTCTTCGACCACGTCGTCCCGCCGTACGCGACGGCCGGACAGTCCACTGTGGATACCACGGGGGAGATCTTCGCGGGTTCGGCGGCGAACCCGGCCGGCCCGTACGGGCTCGGCCAGCGCGTGCCGATGCTGGTGGTGTCGCCGTGGAGCAAGGGCGGCTACGTCTGTTCGGAGACGTTCGACCACACCTCGATCATCCGGTTCATCGAACGGCGCTTCGGCGTGCACGAGCCCAACATCACGGCCTGGCGCCGCTCGGTGTGCGGCGACCTGACGTCGGCGTTCGACTTCGCCCGAACTGACGCGCGGGTGCCCGCCCTGCCGGACACCGCGGGCTACGAGCCGCCGGACCGCCTGCGGCACCCGGACTACGTGCCCGCCGTCCCGGCGCACGCGGTGCTGCCGAAGCAGGAGCGCGGGGTGCGGCCGGCGCGGGCGCTGCCGTACGACCTCGCCGCCGACGCGCACGTCGGGGCGTCTTTGAACCTGACGTTCGTCAACCAGGGCCGGGCGGGCGCGACGTTCTACGTCACCTCGCCCGGGGGCGACCCGCGGACGTACACCGCGGGCGCCGGCTGCTCGCTGGCCGCCAAGCTGCCGGTGACCGGGGGTTACGACTACACCGCGCACGGTCCGAACGGGTTCGTCCGGCAGTTCCGCGGCGGCCTGGCCGGGCCCGAGGTGAGCGCGCGCCCGGAGGGGCGCAGCGGCAACCTGGCGCTGGTCCTGACCAACAGCGGCCCGACACCGGTGCGGCTCACCCTGACCGACGCGTACACCCGCCGTTCGACGTCCCGGCTGCTGCGGCCGGGCGCGCGGGTGGTCGAGGTGGTGGACACCCGGCGCAGCGGCAACTGGTACGACGTTTCGATCGTGTCGGACCGCGACCCGCGCTTCCTGCGCCGCCTGGCCGGGCACGTCGAGACGGGGCGGCCGAGCACGAGCGACCCGAACACGCTCACCGACTGAGGAACGGGCGCTCGATCGGGGGCGTTTGTCACCCGGCCGGGGCCGCGTGCGTTGCGAGCCCCGGTTCCGGGTGGGAGCGTCGGGGAACCGACTGTTTTCCCACCACGGAACCAGGAGAGCGGATGACCACCACCGAGATGCCGGCCGTGCACGAGTGCACGGTCAGCGGCTGTTCCTACAACCACGACGGCTGCCACGCCTTCGCCATCACGGTCGGCGGCGGCAACGGGTCGGCGGACTGCGGAACCTTCGTCCCGCTGAACACGAAGGGCGGCTTGGACCGGGTAGTGGCCCAGGTCGGCGCGTGTTCGAGGACGGACTGCCGGCACAACTCGTCACTGGAGTGCACGGCGGACAACATCCGCGTCGGCCCCGGCGACGGCGGCCACGCGGCGAACTGCCTGACGTACACGACCCGGTAGCGCCGGCCGGTCCGGACGAGCGCCCTGCCGCGGCGCTCGTGAGTGGTAAGGCGGGTTAGAACCCGCCTTACCACTCACGACAAGCCGCGGCAGACCGGCATCCGGGCCTTCCTCGATGATCAGGTGCGCGTTCGTGCCGCTGGCGCCGAAGGAGGACACGCCGGCCCGGCGCGGACGCCCGGGGCGCGGCCACTCCCGGGCCTCGGTGAGGACTTCGATCGCGCCCGCGGACCAGTCGACCTGGCTCGTGCGCTCGCCGGCGTGCAGCGTGGCCGGCATGACGCCATTGCGCATGGCCATGACCATCTTGATCACGCCGACCACCCCGGCGGCGGCCTGCGTGTGCCCGATGTTCGACTTCAGCGAGCCGAGCCACAGCGGCGTTTCCCGGTCCTGCCCGTAGGTGGCCAGCAGCGCCTGAACCTCGATCGGGTCACCCAGCGCCGTGCCGGTGCCGTGGCCTTCGACGACGTCCACATCGGACGGGGCGAGTCCGGCCGAAGCCAGCGCGCCGCGGATCACCCGCTGCTGCGACGGCCCGTTCGGGGCGGTCAGGCCGTTGGACGCGCCGTCCTGGTTCACCGCACTGCCGCGCAGCACGGCCAGGACCCGGTGCCCGCGTTCCTGCGCCACCGAAAGCCGTTCCAGCACGACCACGCCGACGCCCTCGGCCCAGCCCGTGCCGTCCGCGCCCTCCGCGTAGGCCTTGCACCGGCCGTCGGCGGACAGGCCGCGCTGGCGGGAGAACTCCAGGAAGGCGTCCGGGCTGGCCATCACGGTCGCGCCGCCGGCCAGCGCCATCGAGCACTCGCCCTGCCGCAGCGCCTGCGCCGCGAGGTGGATGGCGACCAGCGACGACGAGCACGCGGTGTCCACGGTGACCGCCGGGCCCTCGAAGCCGAAGACGTAGGCCACCCGGCCGGACGCGACGCTCGAAGCCGTGCCGGTCATCGTGTAGCCCTGGACGTCCTCGGGGACTTCGCGCAGCCGCGTCACGTAGTCGTGGTGGACGATCCCGGTGAAGACGCCGACGTCGCTGCCGCGCGCGGAGAGCGGGTCGACGCCCGCGCGTTCGAGGGCCTCCCACGACGTCTCCAGGAGCAGCCGCTGCTGCGGGTCCATGGCGAGGGCTTCGCGCGGCGAAATGCCGAAGAGGCCGGCGTCGAACTGGGCCGCGTCGTGCAGGAAGCCGCCCGAGCGCGTGTAGCTCGTCCCGGCGTGGGCCGGGTCGGGATGGTAGAGGCCGTCGAGGTCCCAGCCGCGGTCGACGGGGAAGCCGGTGATCGCGTCCCGGCCTTCGGCGACGAGGTTCCACAGCTCTTCGGGGCTGTCCGCGCCGCCCGGCAGGCGGGTGCTCATGCCGACGATCGCGATCGGCTCGTCGGAGACCTCCCGCGTCACCACGACCGGCGCGGCCGGGCGCTCGCCCGCGAGCTCGGCCCGCAGGTGGCCGGCGAGGACGGCCGGGTTCGGGTAGTCGAAGATCAGCGTGCTGGGCAGGTCGACGCCGGTGAAGTCGCGCAGGCGGTTGCGCAGCTTGATCGCGCTCAGGGAGTCGAACCCGTGGTCCTTGAAGGACCGGTCGAGGTCGAACGCGTCGGCGTCCCGGTGCCCGAGCACCACCGCGGCGCTTTCCCGGACCAGCTCGAGGACGTCGGTCACCGGTCGAACGGCGACCGCCTCCGCAGGCGGGGCGACTTCCGGGGTGTCGTCGGTGTCGACCCAGAAGCGCTGGTGCTGGAAGGCGTAGGTGGGCAGAACGGTTCCGACCGCCGTCGCCGGCCGGTCGATGACGGCCGTCCAGTCCACGGTCACGCCGCGGACGTGCAGTTCGGCGAGCGCGGTCAGGACGTCCGGGACCTCCACGCCGTTCTTGCGCAGGGTGGCGACGCAGCTCTGCTCGGACCCGCCGAGCGTGCCGAGCGCCATGGCGGCGAGCGCCCCGCCCGGGCCGAGTTCGAGGTACGTCGTCGCGCCCTGGCCGCTCAGCGCGGTGACGGCGTCGCTGAACCGCACGGCCTCGCGCACCTGGCGGACCCAGTAGTCCGGGGTGTCGAGCGCCGCGATCTCCCCGGTCAGCGTCGAGACGACGGGCAGCGCCCCCGGCCGGTAGGTCAGGCGTTCCGCGACCGCCCGGAACTCGTCGAGCATCGGCTCCATCAGCGGCGAGTGGAAGGCGTGGCTGACGGTCAGCCGCTTCGTCTTGCGGCCGCGGCCCGCCAGGTCGGCCGCGGCGGCGAGCACGGCGGCCTCGGCGCCGGAGAGCACGACCGAGTCCGGGCCGTTGACCGCGGCGACGCAGACGTCGGCGCCGAGCAGGGGCGCGACCTCGTCCTCGGTCGCCTGGACGGCCACCATCGCGCCACCCGCGGGCAGGGCCTGCATCAGGCGGCCGCGCGCGGCGACCAGTTCGCCCGCCTCGGCCAGGTCCAGCACGCCGGACACGTGCGCGGCGGCGAGCTCGCCGATCGAGTGGCCGGCCAGGAGGTCCGGCCGGACGCCCCAGGACTCGAAGAGCCGGAACAGCGCGGTTTCCACGGCGAACAGCGCGCCCTGGGTGTACATCGTCCGGTCGAGCAGCTCGCGGTCGGTGAAGACGACCTCGCGCAGCGGACGTCCGCCCAGGTGCGCGTCCACGGCGGCGCAGGCGGCCTCGAAGGCGTCGCGGAAGACCGGGAACGTCTCGGCGAGTTCGCGGCCCATGCCCACCCACTGGCTGCCCTGGCCGGTGAAGAGGACGGCCAGCTTGCCGTCCACCGGCGTCCCGGACACCACACCGGGGCCGAAGGCGGCCAGGTCGCCGCGGAGCTGGTCCCGGTCGGAGGCCAGGACGACGGCCCGGTGGTCGAACTGGGCGCGCGTGGTGGCGAGCGCGTGGGCGACGTCGGGGACGCGCACCTCGGTGCCGAGGAAGTCGGCGAGCCGCGCGGCCTGTCCGCGCAGTCCGGCCGCCGAACGCGCGGAGAGCAGCACCGGCACCAGGAACCCGGCCGGCTCCGGGACCGCGGTCCCGGCCGGTTGCGGCACCTCTTCGAGGACGACGTGCGCGTTGGTGCCGCCGATGCCGAACGAGGACACGCCCGCCCGGCGCGGGTGGCCGCCGGCCGGCCAGTCGCGGGCCTCGGTGAGCAGCTCCACCGCCCCGGCCGACCAGTCCACGTGGGACGACGGCCGGTCGACGTGCAGCGTCTTGGGCAGGACGCCGTGGCGCATGGCCATGACCATCTTGATCACGCCCGCGACCCCGGCCGCGGCCTGCGTGTGCCCGAGGTTCGACTTCACCGACCCGAGCCACAGCGGCTGCTCGCGATCCTGCCCGTAGGTGGCGAGCAGCGCCTCGGCCTCGATCGGGTCGCCCAGGGTGGTCCCGGTGCCGTGCGCCTCCACCGCGTCGACGTCCGAAGTGGACAGTCCGGCGGCGGCCAGGGCCTTGCGGATCACGCGCTGCTGGGACGGGCCGTTCGGGGCGGTCAGGCCGTTGGACGCGCCGTCGGAGTTGACCGCCGAGCCGCGGACCACGGCCAGGACCTGGTGGCCCTTTCGCCTCGCCTCGGACAGCCGCTCCACCAGGAGCAGGCCGACGCCCTCGGACCAGCCGGTGCCGTCGGCGGCGTCGGCGAACGCCTTGCACCGGCCGTCCGGCGCCAGGCCGCGCTGCCGCGAGAACTCGACGAACGTCTCGACCGTGCCCATCACCATCACGCCGCCGGCCAGCGCCATCGAGCACTCGCCGCGCTGCAGCGCCTGCACCGCCAGGTGCAGCGCGACCAGCGAAGACGAGCACGCGGTGTCGACCGTGACGGCCGGGCCTTCGACGCCGTAGTGGTAGGCGACGCGGCCGGAGAGCACGCTCGCCGAGCCGCCGGTGAGCCGGAAGCCCTCGACCCCGGTGGCCCGGTGCATCCGCACGCTGTAGTCGTGGCTGTTGACGCCGGCGAAGACACCGATGTCCTGCCCGGCCAGGGTGGTCGGGTCGATCGCGGCCCGCTCGAACAGTTCCCAGGACGTCTCCAGCAGCAGCCGCTGCTGCGGGTCCATGGCGAGCGCCTCGTTCGGCGAGATGCCGAAGAAGGCGGCGTCGAACCCGGCGGCGTCGTCGAGGAAGGCGCCGTGCCGGACGTACGTGGTGCCCTCGTGGTCGGGGTCTTCGTGGTAGAGCCGGTCGGTGTCCCAGCCGCGGTCGGCGGGGAACTCGGTGACCGCGTCGACGCCGTCGGCGACCAGCCGCCACAGGTCCTCGGGGCTGCGCACGCCGCCGGGGAACCGGCAGGCCATCGCCACGATCGCGATCGGCTCGTCCACGACGGCGGTGCCGATCTCGGCCGGCCGCCGCGCGGTTTCGCCGAACAGCTTGGTGCGCAGGTGTTCCGCGAGCGCCGGGGGCTTCGGGTAGTCGAAGATCAGCGCCGGGGACAGGGTGAGCCCGGTCGCGGCCGCGAGGCGGTTCCGCAGCTCGACCGCGGTCAGCGAGTCGAAGCCGGCGTCCTTGAACGTCCGTCCGGAGTGGACGGACTCGGCCCCGGAGTGGCCGAGGACCTCGGCGGCGTGCCGCCGGACCAGGTCGAGCAGGGTTGCGGCCTGCTCGGCCCCGGCCAGCCCGGCCAGCCGCTCGGTCAGCGACGCGGTCTTGGCCGCGGTCCGGCGCGGCAGCGGGGCCAGGCCGCGCAGCAGCGGCGGCACCGGGCCGCCGGCCTTCGCCGTCGCCCGCAGGGCGGCGACGTCGAACTGGGCCGCGACCAGCGCACCGCCGGTGCCGATGGCCGCGTCCAGCAGGGCCATGCCTTCGTCGGCGGGGAGGCCGGACATGCCGATCCGCTGGTTGCGCCGCAGGTCGGCGGCCCCCAGGTGCTCGGTCATGCCGCTGACCGCCGACCAGTAGCCCCAGGCGATGGACACGGCCGGCAGACCCCGGCTGGTTCGCTGATGCGCCAACGCGTCCAGCTCGGCGTTGGCGGCCGCGTAGCCGGCCTGGCCGGGGTTGCCGAGCACGCCCGCGGCCGAGGAGAACAGCACGAACGCGGCGAGGTCGGCGTCTCGGGTGAGTTCGTCCAGGTGCCGGGCGGCGTCGACCTTCGGGCGCCGCACGGTTTCGAGCCGGTCGGGGGTCAGCTCGGTGATGACACCGTCGGCCAGCACGCCGGCGGTGTGGATCACGGCGGTGAGCGGGTGCTCGGCCGGGATCGCCCGCAGGACGGCCTCGAGTTGCGCCCGGTCGGCCACGTCGCAGGCGGCGATGGTGACGGACGCCCCGAGCGCGGTCAGCTCGGCGTGCAGTTCGGGGGCCTCGCCGCGGCGGCTGACCAGCACCAGGTGCCGGACGCCGTGCGCGGTGACGAGGTGCCGGGCGGTCAGCGCGCCGAGCGTGCCGGTACCGCCGGTGATCAGGACGGTGCCCTCGGGGTCGAGCGGCCGCGCTTGCGGGAGCGGGGCCACCCGGGCCAGCCGCGGCACCGAAGCGACGCCGTCACGCACCCTGACCTGGGGTTCGCCGCTCGCCACCACGGCGGGCAGCGCGGCGTGGTCGTCGAGGTCGGCCAGGACGATCCGGCCAGGGTGTTCCGACTGCGCCGAGCGCACCAGGCCCCAGATCGCGGCCGCGCCGGGTTCGGTGCCGTCCCCGGTGACGACGGCCAGCCGGGTTTCCGCCGGGTCCGCCAGCCAGGCCTGCAGCGCGGAGAGGGTGCCCTCGACCGACGTGGCTTCGTGGGTGACGAAGTCGGCTTCGCCCGCGGGAAGCGGGATTTCGGTCCAGTCGACGCGGAAGAGCGCGTCGGTGGTCCCCGGTTCCCGCGCGAACGACGTGCCGTGCACCGCGTCGACGGTCAGGACGGGCTGCCCGGCCGGGTCGGTCAGCCGCAGGCCGGTCGCCGTCGGCGTCACGGTCACCGCGGTGGCCCCGGAAGCCAGCAGGGACACGCCGGTCCAGACGGACGGCAGCAGGTCGTCGCCGACGACCGTGCGGACAGCCGCGTCGAGCAGCGCGGGGTGGATGCCGAAGCGGTCGGCGTCCCGCAGGCCGTCGACGGTGACGTCGGTGGCGACTCCCGCCGCCGCCGGGTCAGGCACCTCGGCGGCGGCGGGAGGGGCAAGGGTGCCGTGGGCGTGCCGCGTCCACGGTTCGTCCGCCTCGCGGGAGAAGACCTCGATCGGCCGCCGCCGCTGCTCGCCGGGCTCGCCGACGATCAGCTGGACGTCCCGGCCGCCGCGCTGCGGCAGCACCACCGGCGTGTCGATGGTCAGGTCGGCGAGGAAGGGGGTGGCGGCCAGGTCGCCGAGCCGGATGGCCGCCTCGACCAGCGCCGCGTTCGGCACCAAGCCGTCCGCCGCCCAGGGCTGCGTCCGGCGCGTCCACCGGGCCACGGCGGTGAGGCGGTCCGAGCCGGGCGAGCTGACGATCGTGCCCAGGAGGGGGTCGCCGGCCGACTCGGGGGCGGCCGGTTCGAGCCAGTAGTGCCGGTGGTCGAAGGCGTAGGCCGGCAGGTCCACCCAGCCGGCGGCGGGCACCACCGCGGTCCAGTCCACATCGACGCCGCCGGTGAACACCTCGCCCATCGAGGTCAGCAGGCGCCGCAGGCCGCCGTCGTCCCTCCGCAAGGTCCCGACGACCACCGCGTCGGTGAGCTCGCTCAGCGGCTGGACCGTCACCGGGTGCGCGCTGACCTCGACGAACACCGTGTGGCCGTGGTCGAGCAGCGCCGCCGCGGCCGCGCCGAACCGGACCTGGTTGCGCAGGTTCCGGTACCAGTAGCCGCCGTCCAGGACACCGGCGTCGCGAATCCACTCGCTCGTGACGGTCGAGTAGAACGGCACCACCGGCGCCTGCGCGCGGATCCCGGCCAGGGTCTCGGCCAGGGTGTCCTCGATGTCTTCGACGTGCCGGGTGTGGGACGCGTAGTCCACGGCCACCCGCCGCACGCGGATTCCTTCGCCGGACAGGACGTCCAGGGTTTCGTCGAGGGCCTGGGCGTCCCCGGCGATCACGACCGAGGTGGGCCCGTTGACGGCGGCCACCTCGACCCCGTCCGCCAGCCGCGAGACGACGTCATCCTCGCTCAGGGCGACCGAAGCCATCCCGCCGCGGCCGGAGAGTTCCGCCGCGATGGCCTGGCTGCGCAGGGCCACCACCTTGGCCGCGTCTTCCAGCGACAGCGCACCCGACACACACGCGGCCGCGATCTCGCCCTGCGAGTGGCCGACGACGGCGTCCGGGCGCACCCCCACGGACTCCCACACGGCGGCCAAACCCACCATCACCGCGAAACACGCGGGCTGCAGCACATCGACCCGGTCCAGGTCACCCTCGCCACGGAGGACGTCCAGCAGCGACCAGTCGATCCACGGCTCCAGCGCGGCCGCGCACTCGGCGATCCGCTCGGCGAACACCGGCGAGGCGTCGAGGAGCTCGCGGCCCATCCCGGCCCACTGCGTCCCCTGGCCGGGGAAGACCCACACGACCTTGCCCGGCGTCCCGGTTTCGCGGCGGACCAGGTTCCGCAGGCCGGTCACGGCTTCCTCGCGGGAACCGGCCACGACGACCGCGCGCTCGTCCAGCACCGCGCGCCGCGACACCAGCGCGGCAGCGACCTCGGTCAGCGAGGCGTCTCCTTCGAGGAACGTCGCCAGCCGTTCGGCCTGCCCGGACAGCGCCTCCTTGCTGCGCGCCGACACCACCAGCGGCACCACCGGGGCTTCCAAGGTGGAGACCGCCTCTTCGGCAGGGGCTTCCTCGATGATCAGGTGCGCGTTCGTGCCGCTGACGCCGAACGACGACACCCCGGCCCGGCGCGGCCGGCCGTGGCGCGGCCACTCGCGGGCTTCCGTCAGCAGTTCGACGGCCCCGGCGGCCCAGTCCACCTCGAGAGTCGGTTTGTCGACATGCAGTGTCGGCGGCAGAACCTCGTGCCGCAGCGCCTGCACCATCTTGATCACGCCCGCGACGCCCGCGGCCGCCTGCGCGTGCCCGATGTTCGACTTCAGCGACCCCAGCCACAACGGCGTCTCGCGCTCCTGGCCGTAGGTGGCCAGCAGGGCCTGCGCCTCGATCGGGTCACCCAGGGTCGTCCCGGTGCCGTGCGCCTCGACGACGTCCACATCGGACGGTCCCAGTCCCGCGGCGGCCAGCGCGCGGCGGATGACCCGCTGCTGCGAGAGGCCGTTCGGCGCGGTGAGCCCGTTCGAGGCGCCGTCCTGGTTGACCGCGCTGCCGCGCAGCACGGCGAGGACCCGGTGGCCGCGCTCCCGCGCCACCGAAAGCCGCTCGAGGACGACCACGCCGACGCCTTCGGACCAGCCGGTGCCGTCGGCCGCCGCCGCGAAGGCCTTGCACCGCCCGTCGGGGGCCAGCGCGCGCTGGCGGGAGAACTCGACGAACGACCCCGGCGTCGCCATCACGGTGACCCCGCCGGCCAGCGCCATCGAGCACTCGCCCTGTCGCAGCGCCTGCGCGGCGAGGTGCATCGCGACCAGCGACGACGAGCACGCCGTGTCCACGGTGACCGCCGGGCCCTCCAGGCCCAGCACGTACGACACCCGGCCCGAGGCCACGCTCGACGCGACCCCGGTGGTGACGAAGCCTTCGAGTTCCGGCGACACCGCACCGGCTCCGTAGCCCTGGCCCATCAGGCCGGAGAACACCCCGGTGTCGGTGCCCTTCAACGCGATCGGGTCGACGCCGGCGTGCTCGAGGGCCTCCCACGACGTCTCCAGCAGCAGCCGCTGCTGCGGGTCCATCGCGACGGCCTCACGGGGCGAGATCCCGAAAAAGCCCGCGTCGAACTGGCCGGCGTCGTGCAGGAAGCCGCCCTGGCCGACGTACGACGTCCCGGCGCGTTCCCGGTCCGGGTCGATCAGGGTGTCGAGGTCCCAGCCGCGGTCCTCGGGGAACGCCGAGACGGCGTCGACGCGCTCGGCCACCAGCCGCCACAGCTCGTCCGGGGAGGTCACACCGCCCGGCAGCCGGCACGCCATGCCGACGATCGCGATCGGCTCGTCCGGGGCGGCCGCCACCACCGGCTCGGCGAGGTCCTGGGTGAGCCCGAGCAGCTCGGCCCGGACGCGGGTGGCCAGCGCCGCCGGCGTCGGGTGGTCGAAGACGGCGCTGGCAGGCAGCCAGAGGCCGGTGTGCTCGGTCAGCCGGTTGCGCAGCTCGACGATGGCCAGCGAGGTGAAGCCGAGGTCGCGGAACGCGCGCCCGGCCGGGACCGGCTGCCCCAGCACGTCGGCCGCCTGGGTGCGGACGAGGTCTTCCAGGAGCTCGCCCTGCGCGCGTTCGTCCAAACCGGACAGTCGCGTCCGCAGCGCCGTCGCGACCGCCTCGTCGGCGGAGCGGGACTGCTCCTCGTGTTCGGCCGCGGCGTACCGCAGCGCACCGGGCTCGTCGGCCAGGAGGTTCCGCCGGACCTTGCCCGACGCGGTCCGCGGGATGTGGGCGACCTCGATGATCCGCTCGGGCACCTTGTACGCGGACAGCTGTTCGCGGCACTTCGCGATCAGCTCGCCCGCGTCGAACCCGTCCGGCCCGGGGATCACGTAGGCGACCGGCACCTCGCCGAGCGTGTCGTGCGGGACGCCGCCGACCGCCGCGTCCGCGACGCCCTCGGCCGTGCGCAGGACGGCTTCGATCTCGCCGGGGTGGATGTTCGCGCCGCCCCGGATGACGAGTTCCTTGATCCGGCCGCAGATGGTGAAGTAGCCGGCGTCGTCGCGGCGGGCCAGGTCGCCGGTGCGGAACCAGCCGTCGCGCATCGCCGCGGCGGTCGCCTCCGGGCTGTTGTGGTAGCCGAGCATGACATTCGGCCCGCTGACCCAGACCTCGCCCTCCTGGCCGGCCGGGACCTCGAGCCCGGTCTCGGGGTCGACGACGCGCACGCCGACGCCGGGCACGGGCCGGCCGCACGAGCCGTCGACCCGGGCGCCGTCCGGCGGGTTCATGGTGATGGCCCCGCAGGTCTCGGTGCTGCCGTAGGCGTCGATCAGCGGGACGCCGAAGGTTTCTTCGAAGTCGCTGCGCAGCCCGGCGCCGAGGACCGCGCCCCCGGCCAGGCCGATGCGCAGGCTCGGGGCGGAGAACCCGCTCTGGCGGGCGGCCCGCACGAGGTGGTGGTAGGTGGTCGGCACGCCGGCCAGGAACGTCGTGCCCTCGGCCTGCAGCAGCCGCATGACGTCGTCGGCGGAGCTGCCGTCGGCGATCCGGACGGTCGCGCCGACCACGGTGGCGGACAGGACGCAGGCGATGTGCGAAAGGCTGTGGAACAGCGGGAGCGGCCAGAGCACCCGGTCTTCGTCGCTCAGCCCGGGGATCGGGACGTAGCAGGACGCGACGGACCACAGGCAGTTGCGCTGGGTCGACACGACGCCCTTGGGCCGTCCGGTCGTCCCGGAGGTGTAGAACATCCACGCCGGTTCGTCGAGGCCGAGGTCGTCCGCGGCGGGCTCGGCCGGTTCGGTGCCGGCGAGTTCGTCGTACGAGTGCGCGCCCGCCGGGACGTCATCGCCGGTCACCAGCACCTGGACGTGCGGCGCGAACGGCAGCCGGGCCGCCTGGGTCGCGTCGGTGATGACGACCGTGGCGCCGCTGTCGACCAGCGGGTGCTCGAGCTCGGCGGTCGCCGCCCCGGGGTTGAGCGGCACGCCGACGCCGCCCGCCCGCAGGACCGCGTAGTAACTCTCCACAGTGGACACCCGGTTGCCGAGGCAGATCGCCACCCGGTCCCCGTGCCGGACGCCGAGGCCGGCCAGGTGCCCGGCCAGCCGCCGCGTCCGCGCCTCGAGGTCGCCGTAGGTGACGGCCCGGTGGTCGTCGGCGAAGGCGGTTTTGCCGGCGAAGCGGGTCGCGTTCTCCAGGAGTGCGACGTGAAGTGGCTTGATGAGATCGGTGCGCACTGTGCCGCAGATCCTTTCGGCTATACGTGGGGAAGAACGCTCACCAGGAGACGGGGAGCTTCTTCACCGAGAAGACGGAACCCTTCAGCCGCAGCGGAACCTCGTCGGCCGGGACGGCCAGCTTCAGGCCGGGGAACGCCCGCAGGAGCGCGGTGAAGCCGGCGCGCAGCTCGATGCGCGCCAGGTTCTGGCCCAGGCACTGGTGGATGCCGAAGCCGAACGCCACGTGCCCGGAGGTGTCGCGCTCGATGTCCAGCTCCGCGGGACAGCCGAACTTCGCCGGGTCGCGGTTGGCCGCGGGCAGCGACACCGTCACCGTGTCGCCCTTCTTGATCAGCTCGCCCTCCAGCTTCACGTCCTCCAGCGCGGTGCGGTAGGTGTGGTACTGGTTGACGGTCAGGTAGCGCAGCAGCTCCTCGATCGCGGCGTCGAGCTTCTCCGGCTCCGCCCGCAGCTTCGCCAGCTGGCCGGTGTGGTGCAGCAGCGCGAAGACGCCGGTGGCGAGCGCGCCTTCGGTGGTTTCGTACCCGGCGAACAGCAGCAGGGTGACGATGTTGCGCAGTTCCTCCTGGGTCAGGTCCTCGGTGACCAGCGAGCTGATCAGGTCGTCCTGGGGCTGCTGCCGCCGCCGCTCGATGACCTCGTCGAAGAACTTCCCGGCCACCTCGTAGGCGGCCGCGGCCTCGGCCGGGTCCGCTTCCGCGTCGTGCAGGAGCGTCACCGCGGGCACGTACCGGTCACGTTCCTCGTAGGGCAGGCCGACGAGTTCGCCCAGCATGCGCAGGACGAGCGGCTTGGCGAAGTCCATGACGATGTCGGCGGTCCCGCCCTTGGCCCGCATGACCTCGATCTGCTCGGCGGCCACGGCCTCGACGCGCGGGATCAGCCGGCTGGTACGGCGGACGGTGAACTCGCCGGTCAGCAGCTTGCGGTAGCGGGTGTGCTCGGGCGGGTCCATGTGGATGAACATGCCGGGGATCAGCGGGTGGGTCGGGATGACCTGGCCCTGGTGGGTGACCGGGAAGTGGCCGACCTCGCAGCTGTGGCTGAACCGCAGGTCGCTGAGGACCTCGCGGACCAGCTCGTAGCTGGAGACGATCCAGCCGACGTGCCCATCCGGGTAGACCATCTTCGCGAGCGGACGTTCTTCGCGCAGCGCGTCGAAAATCGCGGGCGGATCGAACTTGTCGGTCCGATCCCACGGCACCTCGAAGGAGATTGCGTCGGTCATGGAAACCTTTCCCGTGGGTTCTATTCGGCGATCTTCGTGCGGTGCGACCAGCGGAACACCGCGATGTCGCAGCCGTCGACGGCCTGGAATTCGCCGCCGTGCACGAAATGCTCGTACCCGGCGCCGTGGCGGATCTTGAGCGTGTTCTCCAGCGCGGCGGCGTCGACGCTCCGGTGCGCCAGCGCCAGTTCGGCCGGTCCCCCGCTCAACGCGATTTTCACCTGCGTAGCACTCATCGCGGCCTCCACCTATTTCGGGAATCTCCCAGCACAGAGCAGTATTTTCATTCTCGATTCAGGCTAGGCGAGCCACCGCAAGGCGACATCCCTCACTCTGGTAGGGCCCTCCGGGCGAGCCACCCGCACCCACCGAAAAGGGGCTTTCCCCTGTGGCACAGGAGAAAGCCCCTTCCGGACGGAGTTGCGTCAGCCGGCGGGCGGCAGGTCCACGGGCTGCCCGGTGTGCGCCGATTCGTAGGCCGCCTGAACGATCCGGAACGTCCTGAGCGCGGACGGGCCGTCCGGCGCGGGGCCGGTGCCGGCGAGGAAGTCGTTGAGCAGCAAGGCATGCAGGTCCTCGCCGCCCAGCTCGGGCCGCTCGCCGTCGAGCAGCCGCGGACCGGCGTCGTACTGCACGCTCCCCTTGTCCCCGATGAAGGTGACGGCGGGGCGGCCCGTCGCGGACCCGCTGCGGCGGCAGTCGAACGACGCCACCTGCCCGCTGCGGTACCGCACGGTGAGCACGGCAGCGCTTTCCCCGGTCCGTCCACTGAGGACGATGTTGGTCTGGGCGTACACCTGCTGCGCGGGCTCACCGCCGAGGACGGCGTCGGCCAGGTCGAGCAGGTACGGCGCGGCGGCCCCCAGCACCCCGTCCGCACTGGTGGTCAACGACCCGAGCACGGTCGTCGGCTCGCCGATGCCGCCGTCGGCGATTCCCTTGCGCACCACCGCGAACGCCTCGCCGTGGCAAGCCGGGGACGCGAAGGTGAGCCGGTCGCCCCCGGCGTCGACCATGGCTTTCAGGTCCGCTTCCTTCGCGGCCGTCGGGTGTTCGCACAGCACGCGCGCGCCGGCCTCGGCCGCCAGCCGGACCGGCTCGAACGCGTCCCAGCTCGCGGTGGCGACGACTTCGACGTCCGGCATGCTGCGCAACGCCTTGGCGTGGTGTTCGGGCGCGGACGACAGGATGGCGACCTTCACGCTGCTCCCCTCACCGGAAGTTCGACGGCCCGCCCGGTCCACGCGGACTCGGCGGCGGCGTGGATGATCCGCACGGCGGCCAGCGCGTCCGTCGCCCCGATCCGCGGTTCGGGCCCGCCCGCGAACGCCGTGGCGAACTCCCGCATTTCGGTGGCGAACACCGACGGCCCGCCGTAGCCGAAGTTCTCGGCCCCGCCGTCGACCACCCGGACTTCCTGGGGCCACTCGGAGTCGTAGCTGACCGTCCCGCCGGTGCCCGACACGTGGAAGGCCACCCGCACCGGCGGCCGCGGCGTCGCGGTCCACCGGCTGACGACCTGGCTGATGGCCCCGGTGGCGTGGGTGAGCACGGCGGTCCCGGTGGCGACGGCTCCTTCGGGGGCCGGCGTGGCGATGTCGCCCTGGTAGCAGGCGTGCACGCGGACGACGTCCCCGAAGACCCAGTGGGCGAGGTCGGCGCCGTGCAGCAGCTGGTCGGTGAGGATGCCGCCCGACCGCGCGGAGGCGGTCCCGGTCCAGGGCCGCGGGTGGTAGGCGGAGAAGGAGAACCGGCCGATCGCGCCTTCGCCCAGCCGCCCGCTCGCGACGAGCTCGTGAAGCCGGGCGTAGGGAGCGGCGAACCGCACGTCGTGGGCGGCGTAGAGCCGCACGCCGGCCTTCTCGGCGGCGTCGACGATCTCCTCGGCCTCTTCGGCACTGGCGGCCAGCGGCTTCTCGCACACGACGCCGACCCCGGCGGCGATGGCGGTCATGGCGATCTGGTGGTGGCTCGCGGTCGGCGTGCAGATGTCGACGGCATCAGCCCCGTCGAGCGCCTCGGCCAGGGACCCGGCGGACTTCGCGCCGAACTCCCGCGCGAGCTCGGCACCCCGGCCGTCGTCGGAGTGGACCCGCACGACGGCCCCGGCACCGAGCCACGCTTCCAGGTGCAGCCGGGCGATCAGCCCCGCACCGATCAGAGCCACCTCGAGCGGCCGCGATGTCTTCACCCACCGAGACTCGCCCACACCGCCCGGTGGGAGCCATTACCAACGTGGGTAGTTCGCGCTGCCACACTGGCCGGCATGTGCGAGGCATGCGAACTCGAAGCCGACCTGCCAGCCCTGCCGCCCGTGCGGCTGCCGTCTCCGGCCGAAGCACAGGCCGCTGCCGAGCGCAGCGCAGCGCTGGCCGACCTGCGGCGCTACGTCACGGACCTGGACGGCACCACCGAACCGAGGCTCACGCTGATCCCACGGTGGGCCGAAGCGTGCGGGCTCGTGCGGATCCTGAAGGGCGCGCACGTGCCGGTGAAGAAGAACGCGAAGCTGCTCAAGCAACCGCTGGAGCTGTGGGCCCGCGCATTCGAAACACTGGGGGAAGCCGGTTACGGCCTCGCCGTCGAGGACGAAGAGATGCCGATCGAGTTCGGGATGCTGTGCCCGGACTTCCTCGGCGCGTTGCAGATGACGCTGTACTCGGCGGGCGGCACGCCGATGCCGCTGGAGCTGCTGTACGGACTGGCCGACCAGATGCCGGCCTTGGCGGTGGGGCTCGAAATCCGGGAGAACTCACGGTGGCGCCACGCCCTCCGGGCGACCCTGGAGGTGCTGGACCGCCTCGGGGCGATCGAGCGGAGCGAGGCCGACGCGGAAGAGCTCGCCGAGATTTCCGAGCTCACCGGCCGTCCCGAACCCGACGCCACCCTCGTGAGCTTGACTCCCCTCGCCCTGTGGACTCTGAACCGGATGCTCCGCGACGAGGGTGCCGACGCGCCGATCCTCGGCGAACTGGCCACCGCCCCGCTCGAAGTCCTCTGTGCGCACGTCGCGGACGCGTCGCCGGAGATCGCCGAAGCCGAAGTGGCCGCCTGGGTGGCTCACCGATCCCCGGCCGACGCCGCCGCGGAAGCCGCGGATTTCCTCCAGGAAGCGGAAAGCCCGGCGCAGCGGCTGTTCGCGTTGCTGGCGCTCGGCGAGACCGGCGATGCCGGCCTCGCGGTCGGCCGAACCGTCCGCGAAAAAGGTGGCATCCCGGGTGCGGTCACGGCGGCATGGCTGGTCGAACGCGGCGAGACGACGGCCGAAACCCTGACCGCCGGCGAGATGTGCCTCGGCATGACCGATCACTGGGCGGCGATGGACGAACTGGGGGTCCTGTTCGACGACCTGGACGAACTGGACGACCCGGGCTCCGTCGTCGGGGTGATCGCCGCGGCGGACCATCCGGCCCGGCTCCACCTGCTGGACGTGATCGCGCAGGAGCACCCGGACGCCAAGCTCGCCAAGCAGGCCCGCAAGGCCCGGTTCAAGCTGCGCGAGACCTGAGCCCCGAAGCCGGTGGAACGGCGGCACTTTCACGGGAAAGTGCCGCTCCCGGCTACTTCGTCGGCGACGGGGAAGCCGGGGCCGACGAGGGGGCCGGCGACGCCGCCGGGATCTTCGGGGCGTTGTAGGTGTCCATGTCGGTGATCTTCCACTTGTCGCCCTGGAGCTGGGCGTTCAGGTGGAGCTGGGCGGTGCCCGCCGTCGTCTTCTTCGTGTCCGTGCGGGTGGAGGTCTGGTCCACGAAGACCATCACCTTCGCCAGGTCGCCGTTCAGCATGATCACCGCCGCGCGCGTCACCTTGCACGTCACGATCATCTTCTGCTGCGGCGCCAGCCGCTTCACCTCGCCCATCAGCGAGTTGTACTTGTTCTTGACGTCGTCGTTGGCGAGCAGGTCGTTCGCCGCGTCCTCGGTCTTCTTGATGTTGCTGAAGTCGTAGGAGAACAGCGCCTCGGCCGCCTTCGACACCGCGTCCTTGACCTGGGCCGTCTTCGCGACGTCCAGGAGCGCCGTGTTGCTCGTCGCCGAGGAGACCTTGACCTCTTCGGACTTGAACCAGAACGCGAGCCCGCCCAGGATCAGCGCGACCAGCACCAGCGCGCCGGCGACCAGGTACGGCTTCGGCACCTTCGAGCCCGCGGGCTTCGCCGGCTCGTCTTCCGCAGCGACGACCTCGGCTTCCTCGGTCGGCTTCGCGATCCCGGTGTCCCGCTTCTTCCGCCGCGGCGCCGGCCGCTCCGCGACCTCCTCCTCGGCCGCGGGCTCCCCCGTGAGCGCGTCGACCTGGGGTTCGGCCTCGACGGCCGCGAACACCTGCGTGTCCTCGGCGGCCGCGGTGTCGAGCTGCCCGCCGGCCGGCTCCACCGGTTCGGCCGGCTTGGCGACCGGCCGGGGCATCGGCCGCGGCGCCGGCCTCGGCCTCGGCTTGCGCGTTTCGGCGGACGGGACGGCGGGCTGCTGGCCGGTCCGCTCGGCGGCGGACTCGTCCGTCGCGGGCTTGCGCAGCCCGGCCACGCGGGGACGCCGCGACGGCGTCGGAGTGCTGCGCGGCGGCTGGCGGCGGGAGGGAGGCACTACAAGCTCCTTAGACGTGACGCTGGTGAGGCTTATTCAGCCGTCGCCCGGCGCTAGGTAACTGCTGCTCAGGCGGCTGCGGGTGGGTTGCGCCGGGCTAGCCAGAATAAGCCTCACTGGCCGGCCGCAACGAGCGGAACACTGTCGATGCCGGACAGCTTCCACTCCTCGCCCACCCGGGTCATCGACACCTCGAGGCGCAGCGGCTTCGCGCTGCTCTTGCCCCCCTGGGTGACGGTGGTGGCGATGGCGGCGAGGAAGCTGGCCTTGCCTTCGTGGTCGTCGAGCTCCTCGACGGCGATGTCCTGGACGTCGGTGGTGACCTTCGTCTTGGCGTCGGAGAGCGCCTTGCGGAAGGTCGGCGCGGACTGGTCGATCTGCTGCGCCATCTTGTCGTCCGACACCGCCTTCTGCCGGGCGAAGAAGCCGTCGAGGTCGGTGTAGTCGACCTCGGTGTAGGCCTTCAGCGCGTTCGTGCCCGCCTTGACGACGGCCTCGCGCGAGGCCGCCAGACCGGCGTTGTCGTCGGCCGCGGCCGCCCACCACTGGATGCCGAAGAACGCCGCGGCGATCAGGGCGGCCAGCGCCAGCGCCCCGGCGCCGAGCACCAGGGTCCGCGAAGGGTCCTTCGCCGGCTTCTCGGAGACCTCCGCCGAGGGGGCCGGCTCGTCCGTGCTCATGACACTCCAGAGTAGGTAACGGTCATCAAATCCCCGTCAGGACAGGCCGAGCAGCGAGCCCAGGCTGTTCAGGCTGACGCCGGGGCTGCCGACGATGCCCGGAACGCCCCGGGTGTCCCGCTCCTCGGCCAGTTCTTCGGCCGGCCGGTTCTTGTTGGCCGCGACGTCGCTGTCCGACGGCGCGACCGGCACCCCGCCGTACGGCGCGTTCTGCGAACCGCGGACGTTGATCGGGCTGCCCTTCGGTTCGGCACAGTACGCGTCTTCCTTCGCCGGCTTCGCCGAGAGGTCGTTCCCGGTGCGGTACTGCGAGTACGGCAGGTAACCCTTGGTGCACGACGGCGGGTTGAACAGGTTGAGCACCAGGCCGAGGTGGGCGGTGCCGTCGCCGGGCGCCACGCTGCTGGCCGCCCCGGCCAGCGCCGGGTACGTGACCAGGCCCTGCTCGATGCCGTCGAGCCGGGTGACGGTCAGGTTGGCCGTGGTGAGCAGGTTCGCCGTCAGCGCGCCGAGCCCGGGACCGGACTCCTGCAGCACCTGGCTGACCTGCGCGGCCACCTGCGGCGTGATGCCGATCAGCTTGCGCAGGTCGCCGTCGGAGTTCTTCAGCGTGCCGGTGAGTTCGTTGAGGCTCTTGCTGAACGACGCGAAGTTCTGCGCCTCGTCGTTCTGCGTGTCGAGCACCTGGCCGCCGGCGTCCAGGAGCTGGATCGTCTGCGGCAGGTACTGCTGCGCCGTCGTGGTGAAGCTGCGCGCGGTGTCCAGCAGCTTCTGCAGGTCGCCGCCGGTGCCGCGGAAGGCGTCGTAGGACTCGTCGACGACCGTGCGCAGCGAGTCGACCGGGACCGACGCGGCGAGCGAGTCGAGGTCGCCGATCAGGCGGTCGGTGCTGACCGGGGTGGTCGTCTTGGTCGCCGGGATCACCGAGCCGCCGGCGAGGTACGGGCCCTGGTCGGCTTTGGGGCGCAGGTCGACGTACTGCTCGCCGACCGCCGAGCGGTTGGCGACGACGGCGTCGAGGTCCGCGGGCACCTTCGGGGCCGACGGGTCGATGTTCAGGTCGGCCTCGAGCCCGGTCGGCGTCAGCCGCATTTCGCCGACCCGGCCGATGTTGAAGCCGCGGTAGGTGACTTCGGCGTTGGTGAAGATGCCGCCCGATTCGTCGAGCTGCAGCTTGACCGTGTAGCCGTCGTTGCCGAAGACGCTGCCGAGCCCGGCGAACCGGATCAGCGCGTACACGATCGCGACGACGGAGATGACCGCGAAGGCCACCAGCTGGATCTTCGTCCGGCGGATCAGCATCAGCCCGCACCTCCCAGCAGCCCGAAGAGGTTGCCCAGGCCCGGCTTCGACTGCGCGGACTGGGTGCCGGCCCCGGGGATGGGCAGCGGCGGCGGCTGGTTGGCCTGCGTGCCCTGGACCCCGCCGGTCAGGCCGGCCAGCGGCAGCTGCCCGGAGAGCGCGTTCTGCCGGCTGTTGCCCAGGTTCTCGACGACGGTCTTCAGGTTCAGGTCCACCTTCGCGAACAGGTTGAAGTAGTCGCCCTTGACGTCGTTGACGGCCTGGTCGCTGAACGGGAACGTCAGCAGGATCTCCAGGGCCTTCGGCAGGTCGTTGCCCGCCTCGCCGAGCTTCTGCAGCGTCGGCGTCAGCGCCTTGAGGTCGGCGACGAGGTCCTTCTGCGACTTGTTGACCGTGTCGGTGGCGACGCCGGAGAGGTTGTCCAGGGCCTGCAGCATGGTGACCAGCTGGCCGCGCTGCTGCTCCAGCACGCCGAGCCCGGGCGCGAGGTTGTCGACCGCGCCGACCAGCTTGTCCTTCTGGCCGTTGAGGGTCGAGGAGAGCCGGTTGAGCCCGTCGATGGCCCGGGTGATGTTCTGCGACTGCCGGTCGAGGTTCGTCACCAGCTGGTTCGCGTTGTCCAGCAGCGCCTTGATGTCCGGCTCGCGGCCGGACGTGGCGTTGTTGAGCTCCTTGGTGATGGTGTTGAGCTGGTCGACCCCACCGCCGTTGAGGAGCAGCGACAGCGCGCCGAGCAGTTCTTCGACCTCGACGCTGCGGTTGGTGCGGGCGAGCGGGATGGTCGCGTTGTCGGTGAGCTTCCCGTGGGCCTGGTCGTCCCCCGGCGAGGCCAGTTCGACGTACTTCTCGCCGAGCAGGCTGGACTGCTTGACGTTGGCGATCGCGTTGGCCGGCAGCTTGATGTCGCCGTTGACCTTCAACGTCACCAGCGCGTGCCAGCCGTCCTTGGTGAGCCCGACGTTCTCGACCCGGCCGACCGGCACCTCGTCGACCTTCACCCCGGCCTGCGGGGTCAGGTCGAGCACGTCCCGGAACTCGACGTTCACCGTGTACGGGTGGTCGCCGAGGTCGGCGCCCCCGGGCAGCGGCAGGTCGTAGATGCCCTTGAAGGCACAGCCGGACAGCACCAGCGCGGACGCGGTGGCCAGCGTTCCGACGGTCAGGAGCTTCTTCACTGGCCACCTCCGTAGAGCTGCCCGGCGATGGGCAGCGGCAGCGGCGGCAGCTGGCCGGACTGCAGGGCCTGCACGGTCTGCGCCACGGACGGCAGCGGGATCGCCTTGTCGACCACGGCGGCGATGCTCTCGCAGGCGTTGCCGAGCACGTCCGGGATGCCGTTGGTGCCGACTTGCTTGAGCAGCCGGCAGATCATCACCAGCGGCGGCTGGGTCAGTTCGTTGAGGTTCGGCCGGGCGTCGAGCGTGCCCGCCGCGCCGTTGTAGGTGTTGACCAGGTTGCTCAGGCCGACCGGGGCGACGTCGAGGATCTCGGCGAGCGAGCTGCGCTGGTCGACGAGCACCTTCGTGATGCCGGCCAGCTTGTCCACATTGGACTTCAGCCGGTCGTGGTTCTGGTCGATGAACGCCTGCACCGCGGTGAGCGTCGTGCCCAGCTGCTGCACGGTCGCGGCCAGGTTGTCCTTTTCGGACGCCAGGTAGCCGCTGACGTCGGCGAGCCGGGACTCGAAGGTGCGGACCTGCTTGTCGGAGTCGGCCAGCGTCTGCGAGAACTTGCCGAGGTTCTCCACCGTGGAGAACAGGTCGTCCTTGTTGCCCGACAGCGTGCCGGCCGCCTGGCCGAGCTTGGTGATCGTGTCGTGCAGGGCCTGGCCGTTGCCGTCGACGTTGGCCGCCGCGGTGTTCAGCAGGTTCGACAGCGACCCCTGCTTGTTGGCGCCGTTCGGGCCGAGGGTCTCGCTGACCCGGGCCAGGCTGGCGGCCAGCTGGTCGACCTCCAGGGGCACCTCGGTGCGGTCGAGGCCGATCACCGCGCCGTCGGTGATGCGCGGGCCGCCGGTGTAGGCCGGGGCGAGCTGGACGTACCGGTCGGACACCAGCGACGGCGCCACGATGAGCGCCTTCGCGTCGGCCGGGACGGCGACCGAGCGGTCGTACTCGAAGTCGACCTTCACCCGGTCGCCCATGGGCTGGATCTTGGTGACCGTGCCCATGTCGACGCCGAGCATCCGCACGCTGTTGCCCTCGTACAGGCCGACGGCGCCGGCGAAGTACGCGGTCAGGTGGTTGCGGCCGGCGTCTTTGAGGGTCCACCAGATCCCGCCGGCGACGACGAGCGCGAGCACGATCGCGATGGTGAAGCCCCGGGTCAGAGCCTGGCCGAAGCGGGTGTCACTCATTTCGTGTAGCACCCCTCTTCGTTGATCGGGCCGAACGACGGCAGCAGCAGGCCGCAGATGTAGTTGTCGAACCAGCGGCCGTTGCCGATGGTGTTGGTGAAGACGCGGATGAAGGGCGCGAACTTCTTGAGCCCCTCGGCCAGGGAGTCCTGGTTGCGCTGCAACATCGACGTCAGCTGGTCGAGCTGGGTCAGCACCGGGTCGAGCTGGTGGGAGTTGTCATCGATCAGGCCTTGCAGCTGGGTGGCGAGCTCGCGGGAGCCGTTGAGCAGCGCGGTGATCGCGTCCTCGCGCTTGGCCAGCTCGCCGAGCAGGTCGTTGCCGTCTTCTAGGAGCTTCTGCACTTCGGCGTCGCGGTCGACCAGCGTCTGCGACACCTCGCGGGTGTTGGCCAGCAGGTTCGACAGCTGCTGGTCGCGCGAGGCGATCGTGTCCGACAGCTTCGACAGCCCGGACAGCGCGCCCCGGACGTCCTCCGGGGTGTTGGCGAAGGTCTGCGAGATCGTGTCGAAGCTCTGCGCCAGCTGCTTGGTGTCGATGTCGTCGACCGTCTGGGACAGCCCGCGGAAGGCGTCGAGCACGTCGTAGGGGGCCATCGTGCGGTCCCGCGGGATCCCGGTGCCCGGGTTCAGCGCGTTCTCGCCCTGCGGGTCCAGCGACAGGTACTTCTGCCCGAGCAGCGTCTTGATCTTGATCGCCGCACTGGTCCGGTCGCCCAGCCAGGCGTCCTTGACCTTGAACGACACCTTCACCGACGCGCCGTCGAGCTCGATGTCGCTGACCTTGCCGACCTTGACTCCGGCGATCCGGACGTCGTTGTCCTTCTGCAGCCCGGAAGCCTCGCTGAACTCGGCGGAGTACGTGGTGCCGCCGCCGATCACCGGGAGGTCGTCGGAGTTGAGCGCGGCGATGAAGCCGAGCGCCAGCACGACGATCCCGACCAGCGCGATCGGCACGGGGTTGCGCTTCTGGAAGGACTTCATCCCTGGCACCTCGACCGGTTGGCCGGGATCAGCGGCAGTTCGACCGGTGGAATCAATGGGGGCAAGCTGACCGTCCCGGAGAACTCGCAGGCGTAGAAGTTGAACCAGGAGCCGTAGTCCGCGGTGCGGGTCAGCGTGCTCACCTTGGTCGGCAGGAACTGGATGAAGTGCTCCAGCTCCGGCTCGTTCTTGTTCAGCTGCTGGGTCAGGGTGCCCAGCGCGCCGATGTCGTTCTTCAGCGGCTCGCGGACTTCGCCGAGCAGCCCGGACGTCGTCTCGGCCAGGTTGCCGAGGCTCTCGATCGCGTCACCGATGGGCTTGCGGTCGGCGGCGAGGCCGGACACCAGCTGCTGCAGCTTGACGATCAGGTCGTTGAGCTGCGGGGTGTGCGCGTTGACCGTGTCGAGCACCGAGTTGAGGTTGTCGATCACCTCGCCGATCACCTGGTCCTTGTCGGCGATGGTGGTGGCCAGCGACGCCGTGTGCGACAGCAGGCTTTCGACGGTGCCGCCCTCGCCCTGCAGGACCTGGATGACCTCGTAGGACAGCTTGTTGACGTCGTCCGGGTTGAGCGCGGTGAACAGCGGCTTGAAGCCGTTGAACAGCTCGGTCAGGTCCAGCGCCGGCGTGGTGCGGTCCAGCGGGATGGTGCCGCCGGGTTGCAGCGTCTTGCCGCCGGAGTTCTCGCCCTCACCGAGCGAGACGTACCGCTGGCCGACCAGGTTGCGGAACTTGATCTGCGCGGTCACCCCGGCCGGCAGCGTGCGGCCGGCGTCCACTTCGAACTCGACCTCGGCCTGGCGCTTGTCGACGATCTTGACGTCCTTGACCTGCCCGACCCGGACGCCGGCGATGCGGACGTCGTCGTTGGGCAGCAACAGCGTCGCGTCGGTGAAGCGCGCCTTGTAGGCGTTGGTGCTGGTGGTGTTGATGTTGGCGATGCTGATCCCGAGGATCGTCGTGAACAGCACGGTGACGACCACGAAGACGCCGAGCTTGATCAGCGGTGCGAGCAGGCCCCTCACTTGACCGTCACCTCCGCTCCCCGGTACAGCGGGCCGACGAGCAGCGAGCTCCAGCCCGGGACGTCGGCGGCGTTCAGGCCCAGCTGCGGGCCGAGCAGATCGGCCAGGAAGCCCTGCTCCGCCGTCGAGTAGGCAAGTTGATCAGCGCTGTCACCGCCTCCGCTGCCTCCACCGGCCGCGTCGGCCTTGAACTTGGCCGGGTTGAGGCCCTCGCCCACGCTCTTCGGCGCGGCCTGGTGCAGGGTGCCGTCCTTGAACGCGCCGTCCGGCGGCTCGGACGGGAACGGCTTGGGGATGTCCTTGATGTCGTAGCAGCGCGGCCCGCGCTTGTCGTCGAACCGCGGCTCTTCCTTGCCTGCTTGGTAGGGCGCGCGCGGCACGATGATCTCGATGGTCGCGTGCAGGCCGGGCTTGTCGGTGCCCTTGCCCAGCGCCTGGTCGATCAGCGGCACGTTCTTGGCCATCTGCGAGATCACGCAGGGGTACTCCGGCGCGTACTTCGCCAGCAGCTCGGCCGTCGGCCGGGCGGTGTCGACGAGGGAGATGATGTTGTCCTTGTTGTTCTGCAGGAACGTCTGCAGGTCCACCGAGGCCTGGGTCAGGCTGCCGTAGAGGTTCGACAGGTTCTGCCGCTCGTCGACCACGGTCCGGGTCGTCGTGCTCAGGTTGTCCAGGCTCTGCACCAGGTCCGGGGCCGCGTCCTTCAGGTGGTCGGAGAACTCCGCGAGCGCCTTGAGGTTGTGCTGCAGCTCGGGCTCGTGCGGGTTCAGCTCGCCGATGTAGGTGCCCAGCTGCGACAGCGTGTCGCCGAGCTGGTCGCCGCGGCCCTGCAGCGCGGTCGAGATCGCCGTGAGCGTCGCCGACAGCTTCTGCGGCTGGACCGCCTGCAGCACCGGCATCAGGTGGGAGAACGCCTGCTCCAGCTCGACGGCGTTCGACGTGCGGTCCTGCGGGATGACGTCCCCGTTGGCCAGGGTCTTCGCCGACGGGTCCTTCGGGATCTCCAGCGACACGAACCGTTCGCCGAAGAGCGTCTTGGGCAGGAACCGCGCCGAGACGTTCTCCGGGATCAGCTTCGCCGACTCGGGCTTGAGCGCCAGCGTGAGCTCGGCGCCCTTGTCCGTCGCCACGATGTCCTGGACGGACCCGACGATCAGCCCGCGCACCTTGACGTCGGACTGCTTGATCAGCTGGTTGCCGATCTTGTCGGCCTGCAGTTTGACCGTGACGACCGGCGTGAACGCCTTGTCGTAGAGGGCGATGGACAGCGCCACCCCGCCGACCATCACGGCGATGAGCAGCAGGCCGAGCAGCCTGCGTCGAAGCGTCCTCATCCCGCGATCCTTACCGTGACGTCGGTTCCCCAGATGGCGAACCCGATGAAGAAGTTCATGATCGACACCGTGACGATGGACAGCCGCACGGCCTTGCCGACCGCGACGCCGACGCCGGCCGGGCCACCGGTCGCCCGGTACCCGAAGTAGCAGTGCGACAGGATGATCAGGACGCTGAACAGCAGCACCTTGATGAACGAATAGAGCACGTCCTGCGGTGGCAGGAAGAGGTCGAAGTAGTGGTCGTACGTACCCGCGGATTGGCCGTAGATGTAGATGACGACCAGTCTCGACGCGAGGTACGAGCTCAGCAGGCCGATGATGTAGAGCGGGATGACCGCGACGAACCCGGCGATGATCCGCGTCGTCACCAGGTACGGCAGGCTCGGCACACCCATGACTTCGAGGGCGTCGATCTCCTCGGAGATCCGCATCGCGCCCAGCTGGGCGGTGAACCCGGCGCCGACCGTGGCGGACAGCGCGAGCCCGGCCACCAGCGGCGCGATCTCACGGGTGTTGAAGAACGCGGTCAGGAAGCCGGTGAACGCCGACGTCCCGATCGAGTTCAGCGCCGAGTAGCCCTGGAGGCCGACGAGGACACCGGTGAACAGCGTCAGGCCGACCATCACGCCGACCGTGCCGCCGATGACGGCGAGGGAGCCGGAACCGAAGCTCACCTCGGCCAGCAGCCGCAGCACCTCTTTGGTGTAGCGGCGGATGGTCCGCGGCGTCCACAGGAGCGCGCGGCCGTAGAACGACATCTGGTCACCGAGGGTGTCCAGCGTCTGCAGGGGACGGTTGGCGACGCGTTTCGCGCCCTGGAGGAACGTCATGGCGCTAGTCCAGCTTTCCGGGCACGATCTGCAGGTAGATCAGGGTGATCACGAAGTTCACGACGAACAGCAGCAGGAACGTGATGACCACCGACTGGTTCACCGCGTCCCCGACGCCCTTCGGGCCGCCGGAGGGGTTCAGGCCCCGGTAGGACGCGACGACGGCGGCGATGAACCCGAAGATCAGCGCCTTGATCTCACCGACCCACAGGTCGGGAAGCTGCGCGAGGGCGGAGAAGCTCGCCAGGTATGCGCCCGGCGTCCCGCCCTGCAGCACGACATTGAAGAAGTAGCCGCCGAGCACGCCGATGACGCTGACCATGCCGTTGAGCAGGAGCGCGACCAGCATCATGGCGAGGGTGCGCGGGACGATCAGCCGCTGGACCGCGGAGACGCCGAGCACCTCCATCGCGGCGATCTCTTCGCGGATGGTCCGGGCGCCGATGTCGGCGCAGACGGCCGAGCCGCCCGCGCCCGCCACCAGCAGCGCGGTGACCAGCGGACTGGCCTGCTGCACGGTGGCGAGCACGGAGCCCGCGCCGGTGTAGGACTGCGCGCCCAGCTGGCGGGCGAGCGAGCCGAACTGCAGCGAGATGACCGCGCCGAACGGGATGGCCACCAGGGCCGTCGGCAGGATGGTCACGCTCGCGATGAACCAGGACTGCTGGATGAACTCCCGCAGCTGGAAGGGCCTCTGGAACAGGCCGCGGACGATGTCCAGGCCGAGAGCGAACAGGTTCCCGGTCTCGCGGAGCATGCCGATCCCGGGGATCTTCGCCTGTGTTGCGGGAGAACTCACCGGCCACCTGGCCCGTTGTCGCGTGGCGGTGGCATCCGGTGCGTGCCGGGTCTCGGCGGCTGGCCGCCGCCCGGGATCCGGGCCACCTGGTCGGCGGGCAACTGCCCGTGGTGCTGGTTCGGGACGCCGTCACCCTGCGGGCGCGCCCCGACCTGCTGCGGCTGGCCGCGGTGCGGGCGCACGCCGTAGTGGCGCTGCTCCTCCGGGCTCAGCGACTCGATGATGCTTTCCTGCGCGGCCGGCGGCAGCCGGTGCATGATCTCCATGACCCGGTCCTTGCGGCGGACCGCGCCCATCCGGGTCGCCACGCCCGGCGTCGTCTGCATCTGCGGCGGCACCCCGCTGATGTCCTCGACCCCGCCCGCGTGGTGGCCGGCGTCGAACATCGCCTGCTCGGCGGCCATCTGGGCGGAGTCCTTCTCCTCGGACATGCCGATCGGGCCCTGCATCTTGCCGTTGAGGAACTGCTTGACGACCGGCTCTTCGCTGGTCAGCAGCACCTCGCGCGGGCCGAACATGACCAGTTCCTTGCGGAAGAGCATGCCCAGGTTGTCCGGAACCGTGCGGGCCAGGTTGATGTTGTGCGTGACGATCAGGAAGGTCGCGTCGATCTGGGCGTTGACGTCGAGGAACAGCTGCGAGATGTAGGTGGTGCGGACCGGGTCGAGGCCCGAGTCCGGCTCGTCGACCAGGATGATCTCGGGGTCGAGCACCAGGGCGCGGGCCAGGCCGGCGCGCTTGCGCATCCCGCCGGAGATCTCGCCCGGGAGCTTCTTGTCGGCGCCGTTCAGACCGGTCATGTCGAGCTTCTCGAGGACGATCCGGCGGATCTCCGTCTCGGACTTCTTCGTGTGCTCGCGCAGCGGGAAGGCGACGTTGTCGTAGAGGTTCATCGAGCCGAATAGCGCGCCGTCCTGGAAGAGGACGCCGAAGAGCTTCCGGATCTCGTAGAGCTTGTGCTCGGAGCAGGTGACGATGTCGACACCGTTGATCACGCAGCGGCCGCGGTCGGGCTTGAGCAGCCCGATCATCGACTTGAGGAAAACCGACTTGCCGGTCCCTGACGGGCCGAGCATGGCCGACACTTCGCCCGGGGGGAGCGTCAACGTGACGTCCCGCCAGATGGTCTGCTTACCGAAGGACTTCGTCAGACCTTCGATGACCACCTCGGCACCCATCGCACCTCCAGGAGCTGTTCCGCGTCATTGCGCCCGCTGCCACACCCTGCCACCCACGCCGGCGGCGGATGTGGGCCGGTGGCGCCCACGAACCCGCGTCAACCAGGTGCAACGAGCTGAGTGCGATTAGGTTACTCACCAGTTTTCTTTTCTGGCCAGCCCCGGGTTCATCGTCATCCCGCCGTGATCGCCAATGGGCAGCACGGTAGTCCATTCGGGCCAACCACGCAGTTCTTCAGGCCCCTGAACCCACGATTCGGGGGCCCGGGGCCAATCGGACACAGGTCCTAGGGGATGACGGTGAGAGCGGCGACGACCAGCAGGAACACCACGGGCGCGACCACGGCCGGCAGCGAGAGCGTGCAGAGTTGGCGGTCGGTCAACTGCTGGGCGAGGAGCTCGAGGTGCTCGGGGTCGGTCATGGTCATCAGTCGCGGCCGGGGCGGCCGGCGCAACATCCGGACTTTCCCGGCAAAACGGAACGGGCGGGCACCCGAGTGGGTGCCCGCCCGTTCGCGGAGGCGCTTGCGCGCCGGAAATCACTTGATGGAGATCTTGGCGCCCGCGGCCTCGAGCTTCTCCTTGGCGGCCTCGGCGGCCTCCTTGTCGACCTTCTCCAGGAGGGCCTTGGGAGCGGCCTCGACCAGCTCCTTGGCCTCCTTCAGGCCCAGGCCCGAGACGACCTCGCGGACGACCTTGATGACCTGGATCTTCTTGTCGCCGGCGCCCTCGAGGACGACGTCGAACTCGTCCTGCTCCTCGGCGGCCGGGGCAGCGGCGGCACCCGGGGCGGCAGCGGCGACGGCGACCGGCGCGGCGGCGGTGACGTCGAAGACCTCTTCGAACTCCTTCACGAACTCGGACAGCTCGAGGAGGGTCAGCTCCTTGAAGGCGTCGATCAGCTCGGCGGTGCTCAGCTTCGCCATGATGGCTTCCTCTCAGAAAAACGAACTAGACGTTCGGGGTGGGGGTGGTTCAGCTCTCGGCGGGTGCTTCGGCTGCTTCGGTACCGGCGGCGTTGCGCTGCTTCTCCTCCAGCGCGGCAGCCAGGCGGGCGACCTGGGACGCCGGCGCCTGGAACAGCGCGGCGGCCTGGGACAGCTTCGCCTTGAACGCGCCCGCCGCCTTGGCGAGCAGGACCTCACGGCTGTCGAGATCGGCGATCCGGTTGATCTCGTCCACGGACAGCGCTTTGCCGTCCATGTAGCCGCCCTTGATCACAAGCGCGTTGTTGTCCTTCGCGAAGTCGCGAAGCGCCTTGGCGGCGTCGACAGCTTCACCCTCGACGAAGGCGATGGCTGTCGCGCCGACGAACAGGTCCTCGAGACCCTGGATGCCGGCGTCCTCGGCCGCCCGCTTGACCAGGGTGTTCTTCGCGACCCGGTACTTGGCACTGGTGCCGAGAGCGCGGCGCAGCTGGGACAGCTGTGACACGGAGAGGCCGGTGTACTGGGTAACGACGGTGGCCGAGCTGGTGCGGAAGCTCTCCGCGATCTCGGCGACGGCCGCCACCTTGTCGGGCTTCGCCATGGGTCGCCTCCTCTCTTGGCTAGTGTTTCCACTGGCTTTCGAGGAGCCCTCAAACGACGAAACGCCCTCGCGCAGACAGGCGCGGGGCGTCATCGGGCACCAGGGTGCCCGGCCTCGTTCCTCCTGCGCGGGCCGCCCGGCGAGTGCGGGACCTTCGTTCCCCGTGTTGGCGGGGAAAACCAGCGGTCTTCGGTAGAACCGTCATCGAGAATACCTTGTCAAGCCGACAGGCCTTCGCCGACCCCCACCTTCCCGGCGACGTGAGGCATCATGGTCACGTGGCGGAGCAGCGCGATGACGGAAAGCCGGGCTCGGAAATCGAACCGGCGGGCTCGAACGTGCCACCGGCCGTGCCGCCGCCCAGCAACGCTCCCGTCCCGGTCCAGGGCGCCCCGGCGCTCCCGCAGCCGTCCGGCACGTCCGCGCAGCCGCCGACCGACCCGGCCGAGCTGGCGCAGTTCCGCCAGTTCCAGCAGTTCCAGGACTACCTGCGCTTCACCCAGGCCCAGCAGGGCACCCAACCGGCCCCCACCTCGGACGCGGGTGTCGTCCAGGCACCACCGTCCCAGCCGGCGCCGCACCAGGGCGGCCGGCCCCCGATGATCCCCGAGGGCTACCAGCTGGTCCCGGTCGAGCGCCGCCGGGCGCCGAAGTGGGTGACCTGGCTGGGCAAGAAGGTCCTCGCCTGGGTGCTGGCGTTGATCATCCTCGGCGTCGCGGGCACGTGGCTGTACAACCACTTCTTCCCCAACGACTCCGGCAAGACCTCCGCCCAGCTCGCCCAAGAGGGCGGCGGGAAGTACCACACGAACCACGTGTTCTCGACGAACCCGTACGAAGCGGTGCGGATGGTCTACCACAACATCGCCCAGGGCCGGGTCGCCGACGCCTGCGGCCGGTTCCAGAACGAGGGCCAGCGCGACGTCCAGACCCAGTTCGCGCAGGACATCGCCCAGACGTTCCGGCAGAGCGCGGCCCAGGCCGACTGCAAGAAGGCCGTCGAATTCCTCGCCACCCAGGTGACGAACAAGAACGACTACGCCGAATCCCTGCCGTCGAGCATCTCGGAGCCGCTGCCCGGCGACACCGTGACGATCGATTCCTGCACCTTCCCCGTCACCGGCGGGCCGGCACTGGGCGTGTTCACGGTGTCGAAGGTCGAGAAGGGACAGTGGCTCATCACCGGCCACGCGATCGGGCCCGCCAAGTGCAGCGGCGCCCCGACCGTGGCGCCGACGAGCCGTTAGCGCGGGTGCGGCGCCGACAAGAACGACACCAGGGCCTCCGCGAACGCCGGTGACATCACCGCCGTCATGTGGTCGCCCGGAATCCGCACCAGCCGGGCCCCCGCGATCGCCGCCGCCAGTCGCTCCGGCTCCGCCGCCAGCTGGTCCTGCTCGCCCGCCAGCACCAGCGTCGGCACCCCGATCGCCGACAGCTCCAAGTGCCCCTCCCGCGACGCCAGTGCCACCGCCGCCAGCGCCCGGCGATCGCCGCCCACCGCGTCGGCCAGCAGGCGGAACGGGACGCCCGACCGCGGGACCAAGGCGGGGTCCTCGGCCAGCAACGCCGAAGCGATCTCGACCGGCTTCACCACCCGCAGGTCGACGCCGCCGAAGTCGACGATGCCCGAGCCCACGCCGCCCGTGGCCAAGCAGCGGATGCGCTTGTCCGTCGCCGTCGCCGTCAGCGCGATGATCGCGCCCATCGAGTAGCCGACCATCGAGACTTCGTCGAGGCCCAGCTCGTCGAGCAACGCCGAGACGTCCCGGGCCATCGCGTCGTCGGCGTAACAGGACTCGTCGTGCGGCTTCTCGGAGCGGCCGTGGCCGCGCGCGTCCAGGGAAATCACCGTGAAGCCCGCCGAGCGCAGGGCCGCGACGACGCCCGTGGAGATCCAGTTCGCGTTCGTGTCCGCGGCGAACCCGTGCTGCAGCAGCACCGGGCGGTGGACGCCGTCGCCCTCCCACACCGTGTAGTTCAACCGGAGGCCGTCGAACGACGCGAAAGTCGGCATGCCGTCCATCAGACACGAAGAAAGGGCGCCCCCGCAGCAAGCGGGGACGCCCTTTCTGGTGATCTCAGCCTCAGAACCTTATTCAGCCGTCGGCCGGCGCGAGGTTCGCCTCATGTGGGCAAGTCGCGTGCCGTAGCGCCGTCCTGACCAGAATAAGGTTCTCAGACGGCCGCTTCCTCCGAGAGGAGGTTGCGGGTCCGCAGCGGGTCGACCGGGATGCCCGGGCCCATCGTGGTGGTGAAGGTGACCTTCTTCAGGTAGCGGCCCTTCGCCGACGACGGCTTGGCGCGGAGGATCTCGTCCAGCGCCGCCGCGTAGTTCTCGACCAGCTTCTCGGTGTCGAAGGAAGCCTTGCCGATCACCAGGTGCAGGTTGGCCTGCTTGTCGACGCGGAAGTTGATCTTACCGCCCTTGATGTCCTTCACGGCCTTCTCGACCGCGGGGGTCACCGTGCCGGTCTTCGGGTTCGGCATCAGGCCACGCGGGCCGAGGATGCGGGCGATGCGGCCCACCTTGGCCATCTGGTCCGGCGTCGCGATCGCGGCGTCGAAGTCGAGCCAGCCACCCTGGATGCGCTCGATCAGTTCGTCGGTGCCGACCGCGTCCGCGCCGGCGGCTTCGGCCTCGGCGGCCTTGTCGCCGAGGGCGAAGACGATGACGCGGGCGGTCTTACCGGTGCCGTGCGGCAGGTTCACGGTGCCGCGGACCATCTGGTCGGCCTTGCGGGGGTCCACACCGAGACGCATCGCGACCTCGACGGTCGCGTCCATCTTGGTCTTGGAGGTCTCCTTCGCCAGCTTCGCGGCCTCGAGCGGCGCGTACAGGCGCGCCTTGTCGATGAGCTCCGCAGCCTGGCGGTAAGCCTTGCTGTGCTTGGTCATGCTTCTGTCCCTAACTTCGAGAATGGATCAGTGTGGTGACGAGCCAGCACTCGGCTCTCCCACGGGTAGAGCGGCAAACGTCAGGCGTCGACGACCGTGATGCCCATCGAACGAGCAGTGCCGGCGATGATCTTCGCGGCCTGGTCGATGTCGTGCGCGTTGAGGTCGGTCTCCTTGGTCTTGGCGATCTCGCGGACCTGGTCCCAGGTGACCTTGGCGACCTTGGTCTTGTGCGGCTCGCCGGAGCCCTTCTCCACGCCCGCGGCCTTCAGCAGCAGCTTCGCGGCCGGCGGCGTCTTCAGCTTGAAGTCGAACGACCGGTCCTCGTACACGGAGATCTCGACCGGGACGACGTCCCCGCGCTGCGACTCGGTCGCGGCGTTGTAGGCCTTGCAGAACTCCATGATGTTGACGCCGTGCTGACCCAGCGCGGGGCCGACCGGCGGCGCGGGGTTGGCCGCACCCGCCTTGATCTGCAGCTTGATGATCGCCGCAAGCTTCTTCTTCTTGGGTGGCATTTCTTTTCCTGTCCTGTACTACGTTCCCCGCGTACCTGCCGTGGACGCGGGGACTGCGGCCGAAAAGGCCGGCCGTCAGATCTTGGAGACCTGGTTGAACGACAGCTCGACCGGGGTCTCCCGGCCGAAGATCGACACCAGGACCTTCAGCTTCTGCCCGTCGACGTTGACCTCGGAAATCGTCGCCGGCAGCGTCGCGAACGGGCCGTCCATGACGGTGACCGACTCGCCGACCTCGAAGTCGACCTCGACGGCCGGGCCGCCGAGCGGCGCCGCCGCGGCGGTCTCGCCCTTGCTGGCCTTGGCCGGGGCTTCCTTCTCGACCTGCGGGGCGAGGAACTTCAGCACCTCGTCCACGGTCAGCGGCGACGGCCGCGAAGTGGCGCCGACGAACCCGGTGACACCCGGCGTGTTGCGCACCGCGCTCCACGAGGCGTCGTTCAGGTCCATCCGGACCAGGATGTAGCCGGGCAGCACCTTGCGCTGCACCTGCTTGCGCTGGCCGTTCTTGATCTCGGTGACCTCTTCGGTCGGGACCTCGATCTGGAAGATGTAGTCCTCGACGTCCAGGGTCTGGGTGCGGGTCTCGAGGTTGGTCTTGACCTTGTTCTCGTACCCGGCGTAGGAGTGCACGACGTACCACTCGCCGGGCGCGGCGAGCAGCTCGGAACGCAGCTTGGCGACCGGGTCCTCGTCGTCCGCGGCGGGCTCGGCGCCGGTCTCGTCGATCACGTCGTCGGCGGAAGCGTCGTCGTCATCGCCGGAGGCGGCGGCCTCGTCGGCAGCGGCGTCGTCGTCGGCCTCGGCGTCCGGCACGTCGACGGGCTCGAGGTGCGCGGACTCCTCGTCACCGAGTGCCGCGTGCACCTGCTCGTCGGAAAGCTCGGTCAGGTCGTGACCGGCTGCTGTGCCGTTGTCGGAGGTCACGTTCCGTCCTCTCAGTTGATCATTGCGGGCCAAGGCCGGGACCTGGGCCCCATCGGCGCGCGCCGGGGGCGCGTCAGCCGAAGATCTTGCCGATGCCCCACTTGAATGCCAGGTCGAGCACGCTCACCAGGCCCACCATGAACACCACGAACGCCAGCACGACGATGGTGTAGGTGACCATCTGCTTGCGGTTGGGCCAGATGACCTTGCGCAGTTCCGCCCAGACCTCGCGGATGAAGCGCACCAGCCGCGCGAACACGGAGGCCTTCTTCGGCTTCTGGTCGCGCTTCGGAGTCGGAGCGCCCTTCGCGTCGGGGGCGGTCTTCTCCCCCGACTTCCCGGCCGGGCGGGTCTTGTCGTCCGCACGTGCCGCGGACTTCCCCGCCGGACGAGCGGTCGCACGGCGCTCACGCCGGGCAGCGGCTGTGACGGGACGGGACGGGCTCTCGGGCTTCTGCCCGGTGCCGTCCTGCTCCTGCTCGCCGCCGCTGGCGTCGCTGTCGCTCACGACCACTCCTCCGCTCCACCAGTTCCGTTACGCAGGGGTGACAGGACTTGAACCTGCAACCTGCGGTTTTGGAGACCGCTGCTCTGCCAATTGAGCTACACCCCTGTGGAGCCCCGATCGCTCGGAGCCCCGGTGGACGCATTCCATCGTCCCCACCATCCAGGCGGGGATGACCGTAGTGCGTTCCAAGTCCCGAAGTCTACGGCAAGCCTCGCGGGAGCCCGCAACCGCGCCCCCCGATCGACCGCCGTACCCCGGCCGGCCTGCGGAAAACTCCCCGCAGACCTCCTGATCATGCCAGGATGTCCGCCATGACGACCACCCCCCGTCCGGCGGGGGCTCCGATGCGGCTCGGCCTCGCGCTCCCCCAGTACGGCGCCCTCGCCGACCCCGCCGCCGTGCCGCGCTTCGCGACGGCCGCGGAGGACCTCGGCTTCGCCTCGCTCTGGGTCGGCGACCGGATCCTGACGCCGCTGGCACCTTCGGACCTCTACCCGGGCGGCGGGACGCCGGAACACCCGTACCCCAGGGAGTTCGAGACCTTCGCCGACCCGTTCACCACGCTGGCGGCCGCGGCGGCGGTGACCCGCACGGCCCGCCTCGGGATGAGCGCGCTGACCGGCCCGGTCTATTCCCCGGTCCTGCTGGCCCGGGCGCTGACCTCGCTCGACCTGGCCAGCGAAGGCCGCCTCGACGTCGGCTTCGGGCTCGGCTGGCTGCGCGAGGAGTACTTCGCCACCGGCGTGCCGTGGGAGGGCCGGGGCAAGCGGCTCGACGACCTCCTCGACGCCCTCGACGCGCTCTGGACCGGCGAACCGGCCGAGCACACGGGCCCGCAGTGGCGGATCGCGCCGTCGACGGTCGGGCTGCGCCCGGCGCAGGAGCCGCGCCCGCCGGTGCTGCTCGGCGGGTTCTCGCCGCCGGCGCTGGCCCGGATCGGCCGCCGCGCGGACGGCTGGCTCGCCGGCTGGATGCCGGAGCAGTACCTCACCGGGCTCTGGTCGGTGGCCCGGGAAGCGGCCGAAAAGGCCGGGCGCGACCCGGACACCCTGCGGCGCGTGCTGCGGATCAACCCGCGCCAGGGCACCGCCGTCGAGACGGCCGCCGACGTCCACCCCTGCCTCGACGTCGCCCGCGAGCTGGGCATCTCCGAGGTGCTCGTCGACCTGCACTACGTGGCCAAGGACGTCGACCACGCCCTGGAGCTGGCCGGCGAACTGATCTCCGACTGAGCCACCCTCAGTGTGACGCACGTCTCGCGCACGGCGTCATTGTTCTATTATAGTTAGAACTATGCTCGTTCAAATCGATCCGAGCTCCACGGACCCGCTCTTCGAGCAGGTGGCCGCGTCGCTGCGCCGGTCGCTGGCCGACGGTCACCCGCCGCCCGGGCAGCAGCTGCCGCCCGCCCGGGAACTGGCCGCGGCGCTGGAGATCAACGTCCACACCGTGCTGCGGGCGTACGCGCTGCTTCGCGACGAAGGCCTCATCGACCTGCGGCGACGCCGGGGCGCCGTCGTCATCGGCGGCGCGTCCTCCCGGGCGCGGCTGGCCGAGCTGGCCGAGGACCTGGTCCGCGAGGCGAAGCGCGCGGGCGTCGGCCTCGACGAGCTCACCGGGGTGTTGAAGGAGAAGTACTCATGACCAAGCTGATCCGGGTCCTGGTCGCCACGGCCGTGCTGCCGGGCGCCGCGCTCGCCGTCGCGGGTGCGCTGGAGAACGTGTGGGCGGGCCGGCTGCCCGACCCGGTCGCGACGCACTGGAGCAGCGCGCCGAACGGACACACGCCACTCAGCACGTTCACCGGCGTGACGCTGGGGCTCGGCACCGTCGCCGTCCTGCTCCTGGCCGCTTCGGCGGTCACCGCGCTGCGCCGCGGGCGGCCGCTGCCACGCCCGACCGTCGGGGTGGGCGCCGGGTTCGCCGCGCTGCCGGCCGCGGTCCTGCTCTCGGTGCTCGTGGCGAACCTCGACGTCCCGGACTGGCAGGCGGCCCGCGGCGGCGCCGGCATCGTGCTCTTCATGCTGGGCGCGGCGGCCGTCGGCGTCGTGGCGGCGCTGGTCGGCGGGCTGCCGTCGGCGCCGGTGCAGGAGGAGACCGCGCGCCTGCCGAGCGTCGGCCTGCGGCCCGGGCAGCGCGCGTTCTGGTCGGGCCGGGCGGCGAACCCGGGGATGCTCTGGGCGCTGGCGCTGATCCCGGTGGCGATCGCCCTCGTGCCCACCGGGCTGCCGTGGGCGACGGCCGCCTGGATCGCCCTGGTCGGCCTGGTCGTGACGGCGCTGACGTACCGGCTCTCGGCGTCCGTGGACGCCAAGGGCGTGACGATCCGCTTCGGCCTCCTCGGCGTCCCGTGGCGGCACCTGGCGCTGGCGAGCATCCGGGAAGCGACCGCGCGCGAGCTGTCGACGTTCGGCGACGGCGGGCTGGGCCTGCGCTTCAACCCGGTCACCGGCACGACGGCGTACAAGGTCCGCGGCGGGCCGGCGCTGGCGCTCGCCCTGGAGAACGGCCGGACGGTGCTGGTGAGCGTGGACGACCCGGAAACCGGGGCCGGGCTGGTCAACGACCTGCTCGCGCAACGGATCACCCGGATTGACTAGGCCGCCGGCGCGGCCGCTTGGGTAGAAACGAATAAGTGGCGAAGAAGAGCGGCGGCGGTGGCTGCCTGGTGGTCGTGCTCGTGGTCGGGTTGCTGGCCTTCGGGTACTACAAGTGGCAGCACGGTTCGTCGTCGGCGCCACCGGAAGGCGTGGACACCGGCGGCGGCTCCGGCCGCTACGTCGCCCTCGGGGATTCGTACACGTCCGCGCCGCGGACCGGCCGCCAGGCGGGCACTCCGGCGGGCTGCGACCGGTCGGTCGGCAACTACCCGCACCTGGTCTCGGCGAAGCTGAAGCCGGCCCAGTTCGTCGACGCCAGCTGCAGCGGCGCGACGACGGCGAACCTCAGCGCGGCGCAGAAGACCGGCAACGGCACGAACCCGCCGCAGCTGGACGCGGTGACGGCGGAGACGACGCTGGTCACGGTCGGCATCGGCGGCAACGACGTGGGGTTCTTCTCCTACGCCTCGGGCTGCGCGACGACGAACGAGAACGCGTCCCCGTGCCGCGACCGCCTGACCGCCGGCGGCCGCGACGAGCTGGCCGAGCGGATCGACGCCACCGCCCCGAAGGTCGCCGCGGTGCTCGACCGCATCCACCAGAAGGCCCCGAAGGCCAAGGTGGTGGTGGTCGGCTACCCGGCGGTGCTGCCGGACGGCAACGGCTGCTGGCCGTCCCTGCCGTTCGGCGCGGGCGACATCGAGTACTTCCGCGGCGCGCTGGGCAAGCTGAACAAGATGCTGGAGGACCAGGCGGACGCCCACCGCGCGGGCTACGCCGACACGGCGACCCCGGGCAAGGGCCACGACGTGTGCGCGGCGTCGGACAAGCGCTGGATCGAGGGGCTGCTGCCCGCCTCGCCGGCCGCCCCGCTGCACCCCAACGCGCGGGGTGAGCAGGGCATGGCCGACGCGGTCCTTTCGGTCCTGAAGCTGCCTTAGCGGCGGACCAGGGCCTGCGGCTTCCCGAGCACGGTCTTGCCGTCGAACTTCACCACGAGGTCGATCCGGGCGATCCCGTCGTCCTTGACGTCCGCGACCTTCCCGGTCACCTCGACCACCGCCCCCTCGGGGGTGTTCGGCACCACGACCGGCCGCGTGAAGCGGGCGCTGAAGTCGATCAGCCGTGCCGGGTCGCCGAGCCAGTCCGTGACCACGCGGCCCGCGATCGCCATCGTCAGCATCCCGTGCGCGATCACGTCCGGCAGGCCGACGTCCTTCGCGAACGCCTCGTTCCAGTGGATCGGGTTGAAGTCCAGCGCCGCGCCGGCGTAGCGCACCAGCTGCTCGCGGGTGATCCGGACTTCGAGGGCGGGCAGTTCGTCGCCGGTGTTCACGCGCTCTCCCCTCGGACCACCAGCTGAGCGCGGGTGGTGCAGACCTTCTGGCCGGCGGCGTCGGTGATGTCGGCACGCAGGTTGATGAAGTCGTTGCCGGCACGGGCCATGATGGCGTCGATGTGGGTGGTCACCTCGAGCACGTCACCGGCGAACACCGGGCGCGTGTAGGTGAAGCCCTGGTCGCCGTGCACCATCCGCGAGTAGTCGAGGCCGAGCTCGGGGTCGGCGACGATCGCGTTGATCGAGGCGAGGTTGATGATCGTGAGGAACGTCGGCGGGGCGATCACGTCGGGGTGACCGGCCTCGCGGGCCGCCTCCGGGTCGCGGTAGACCGGGTTCGCGTCACCGATCGCGTCGGCGAACTCCCGGATCTTCTCCCGGCTCACTTCGTAACTGGTCTGCGGCGGATAGCTCCGCCCGGTGAACGACTGGTCCAAGGGCACCCGGAGAGGCTACCAACAGCAAAGAGCCGCCCCGGGGGATCCAGGGCGGCTCTTCGAAGCTGGTGAACGCGTACGCGTCAGCGGGTTTCCTTGTGCGTCCGGTGCGTACCGCAGTTCGGGCAGAACTTCTTCATCTCCAGGCGATCCGGGTTGTTGCGCCGGTTCTTCTTGGTGATGTAGTTGCGGTGCTTGCACTCTTCGCACGCCAGCGTGATCTTGGGTCGCACGTCGGTGGCAGCCACAGCGTTTCCTTCTCTCTCAGGTCCGGGGGCCAGCCCCGTCGTTACCGCGTAGCGGTGGCCGGACTTGAACCGGCGACACAGCGATTATGAGCCGCTTGCTCTGCCAACTGAGCTACACCGCCCTATCGTGCCCACCCCGGGGGTGCGGGGGCATGCCCCCGGCGGGGGTTTGGGGGCTCGGCCCCCAAAGGACACCGCGAAGCGAGCTAGGCTCGGGTTTTTCCCGAGCATAGCTCGCCCACTCGCGGAGCCCCTTTACGGAATCGAACCGTAGACCTTCTCCTTACCATGGAGACGCTCTGCCGACTGAGCTAAAGGGGCCTGGCCTCTCGCGAGGACTTGGAAAGATTAGCAACCCCCGTCACCCGGCCGTGCAACCGGGGTCCCCAAACCGCAAAACCTCAGGTCAGCAGGGTCAGCACGGTCTCCGAGTGCCGCCCCGGCGAGCGCGCGGTCCGGGCCTGCAGCCATGCCTCCAGGCGGTCCTCCGGCAGCGGCCGCGAGATCAGGTAGCCCTGGGCGACGTCACAGCCCATCGCCTCGAGCTGGTCGCGCGCCACGTCCTCCTCGACGCCCTCGGCCACCACCGTCAGCCCGAGCGAGTGCCCCAGCTCGACGATCGACCGGACCACCGCGAGGTCGCCCAGGTCGGTCCCCATCCCGAGGACGAAGCTCTTGTCGATCTTCACCTGGTCGACCGGCAGCTGCCGCAGGTACGCCAGCGACGAGTACCCGGTCCCGAAGTCGTCCACGGCGAGCGTGATGCCCAGCGAGTGCAGCTCGCGCAGGATCGGCAGCGCCTTCTGCGGGTCGGACATCACGCCGGACTCGGTCAGCTCGAACGTCAGCAGCTCGGGCGGGATGCCGTGGTGCTCCAGCTCGCGGGCGACCTTGTTCGGGAAGTCCTCGTCGGCCAGGTTGCGCACCGACAAGTTGACCGCCACCGAGATCCGCAGGCCCTCGTCGAGCCACTTGCGGCAGCGCTTGAGCGCCTCGCCGAGCACGAAACCGGTCAGGACGCCGATCAGGCCGGCCGCCTCGATGGCCGGGACGAACTCGTCCGGGCCGAGCCGGCCGAACTCCGGGTGCACCCAGCGGACCAGCGCCTCGACGCCCTGCACCTGCCGGTTCGGCAGGGTGATCTTCGGCTGGTAGTGGACGCTGACCTGGCCGTCCTCGAGGGACTGCCGGAACTGCGTGACCATCTGGAAGCGGCGCAGGAAGATCTGGCCCATGCTCGGCACGTAGCCGCGGACCTCTTCGCCGCCCTTCGTCGCGCGGACCGCCACGTCCGCCCGCTGCAGCAGGCCTTCGATGTCGACGACGTCACCCGGCTCCTCCGCGGACGTCGTCGCGTAGCCGATCATCGCGTTCGCCTCGACCGAAAGCCGGTCGACCGGGTACGGCGCCGACAGCTCTTCGCGCAGCCGTTCCGCCGCGTGGTGGGCGTCTTCCGGCGGGCAACCGACGAGCAGCGCCGCGAAGGACGCGCCTTCGAGCCGGGCGAGCGGGACGTCGGGGCCGAGCGCGTCGCGGATGCGGCGGCCCGCGGCGACGACCATCCGATCGGCCCAGGCGTAGCCGAGCGCGTCGCTGACCGTGGAGAAGACGTCGAGGTCGATCCGCAGCACCACGGCGTTGGCGAAGTCCCGCAACGGTTCCTTGGCCACCTGCCGGAAGCCCGGCCGGTTGAGGTGCCCGGTGAGCGGGTCGTGGTAGGCGTCGTGGCGCAGCGTCGCCAGCAGGCGCCGGTTGTCCAGCGACGTCGCGAGGTGGCTGGCCATCGTGCCGAGCAGCTGGACGTCGTACTTGCCGAAGCCGCGCCAGCGGGACAGCCGGTCGTGCGCCTCGACGACCCCGAGCAGCCGGTTCGCGCTGCGCAGCGGGACGACCAGTGCCTCCTGCGCGCCGCGGTCGAGCAGCGCCGCGCGGACGTCGGGGTTGGCCTCGGTGATCCGGAAGTGCCGGACGTGCGCGCCGGGCAGGCGCAGCAGCGGGTCGTCGGCGGCGGGGTCGGCGGCCGGCAGGTCGTCGCCCGCGACCACGACCCGCATGGTGTCCTTCGGTTCCAGCCGCAGCCGCAGCACGACGCGGCCGGCGGCGAGCTGGTCCTTGATGCGCTCGGCGATGGTCGCCCACTCGCGGACGTCGACGCCGCCGACGAGCTCGTCGGCGCGGCTGGCCGGGCGCGCAGCGGCCTGCTGGCCCGAGCGGGCCACCATCAGGCTGACGTCGGAGAGCGCCTCCATGTCCCGCTGCTCGCGCAGCAGGTCGGAGTACGCCCAGTACAGCGCGGTCAGGCCGAGGAAGACGGCGAGCACCAGCGGCCACGCCTGGGGCGTGCTGGAGATGACGAGGTAGCCGGAGAGGCCGACGGACGCGTTGACGAAGCCGACGACCAGGATCCGCCCGGTGAGCCGGACGGCGGTGCTGACCCGCATGCGGCGCCGCAGCACGCGGACCGCGGCCAGGGCGAGCAGCGTGCTCACCAGCGGCGCGGTCAGCGTGCCCGCCAGCGCGGCGACCCACGGGATCTTGTCGCCGGTGCCGACGGCGTGCTTGACCAGCCCGGCGACCGCGAAGGCGCCGGTGATCTCGAGCAGGAAGGCGCCCGCGTTGTAGAGGACGCGGCCGGCGACCTTGCGCGCGAGCAGCGTGCCGATGCCGGCGACGAGGTGCGCGGCCAGCACGACTTCGAAGGGCGCGACGAAGAACCCGATGACGAGCGGGATCTCGGTGAACGAGATCGTCCAGGAGATGCCGCTGCGGACGTCGACGTTGATGCCGAGCTGTTCGGCGAGCAGGAAGGCGACCGCGAGCACCGGCGCGATCCACAGCAGCCGGTCGTTCCACTCGAACGGCAGCCACGAGCCGACCGCGAACGCGGCGACGAGCCCGAGGCTCAGGACGGCGAAGGTGTAGACGCGGAACCGGCGTTCGTCGGTGCGGGCTTCGGCGGAGACGGGTGGTGTCCCGGAAGCGGCTCCCGGCCCGGGCTGCGCCTGCGCGACGGCGTCACCGTGGGCGTTGGTGTCCGGCATCCGACCTTCCCTCCCGGCTTGTCCACCGGTGCTGATCCGTGACTTCGGGTGTGGACAAGGGCCATACCGTACCCCGTAGGGCGTACCCGTGTCCCTTTCGAGACAGTAAGAGATCACCCCAGGGTTAACAATGCCTCGAACGCGCTGACCTGCGTGGACCAGAGGGTGAAACGCCGGATGTCCGAACTCTGCCCAGTTCCCTACGCACCAAAAGCCGGGGAGCGCTTCAATGGCTCCATGCACAGCGATGTGATTGCCACCGAGCACGCGGCGCGGCTCGCGGCGGTGGATCCCCTCCTCCCCGGCTCGACCCCCTTCGAAGCAGCGGAAAACGCGGTGGTCCTGGAGGTGGCGACGGGCGGCTCCGCCGCGTCCGGGCTGGCGTCCCGCGTCCAGGTCGACCGCGACGCCCCGAACGCCCCCTGGCGCGCGCTGACCGAACACCGCCTCGACCTCCAGCTGGCCGGCCCTCAGCCGGCGGCCGTCCTCGACGCCCTGCTCACCCGATGGGATGAACATCTGCGCGCGGTCGCCGAGCGCGGCGACACCGAGACGGCGGCGATCGTCCCGCGCGCGAGCCGCGACGCCGCCGGCGCCCGGGAGATGCTGCACCACGGGTTCGCCCCGCTGCGGGTGATCGCGGTCCGCCCCTCGCAGCGGCTGGTCCCGGCGACGCCGCTCGGGACGCCCGGGGTCAAGATCCGCCGCGCCGAGCCCGACGACCTCGAGACCGCCGTCGCGCTCGGCATGGAGCTGCACTCCTACGACGCCCAGTACGGCACGGTGAACTGGCGTACGGGAGTCGAGGAGATCCTGGCCAAGGACCTCGCCGAGCAGCTGAAGCGGCCGGAGCCGCCGTTGTGGATCGCCGAGCTGTACGGCCGTCCGCTCGGCATGGTGAGCGTCCAGCACCCGGGCGAGACCGGCTGGATCAGCGGCCGGGTCGCCGCGTCCCGGGTCGGCTACCTGTCCTCCCTGGCCGTGGCGGAGGCCGCGCGGTCGTCCGGCGTCGGCACGGCGCTGGCGACGCACGCCCACCACGTCCTGGACGAGGAAGGCGCCGACGTCGTCCTGCTGCACCACGCCGCGGCCAACCCGCTGTCGACGCCGTTCTGGTACGCGCAGGGCTACCGCCCGCTGTGGACGTACTGGCAGCGTCGACCGGCTGTTCGGTGAACTACTGGTGGATTACCCGGGCCGGCCGGGGCTTATAGGCTTGCCCTCGCCGCCAGCGAGGGGAGCCTGAAGTGACCGACCAGCGGGATTCCGCGCCGAGAGCGCCCGAGGGTGTCGACACCGAGAAGCCGTCCGCGGCCCGGATCTACGACTGGTACCTGGGCGGTACCCAGAACTGGGCCGTGGACCGCGAGTTCGGCCGGCGCATGGAGCAGCAGTGGCCGCTGGTGCGCCCGGGGTCGAAGCAGAACCGCGAGTTCATGAACCGCGCGGTCCGGGCGGCGCTGCGGGCCGGCATCCGGCAGTTCATCGACCTCGGCTCGGGCGTGCCGACGGCGGGCAACGTGCACGAGGTCGTCGAGGCGGAGCTGCCGGAGGACCACGACGCGAAGGTCGTGTACGTCGATTACGAGCCGGTCGCCGTCGCCCACGCGACGCTGATCCTCGAAGAGGGCATGGCGACCGACTGGGCCGGCATCGTCCAGGCCGACATGCGGAACGCGAAGTCCGTCCTGCGCTCCGAAGAGACGCGCCGGCTGATCGACTTTTCGCAGCCGGTCTGCCTGATCATGGCGGCGGTGCTGCACTTCGTCGGCCCGGACGACGACCCGGAGGGGCTCCTGGCGGCGTACCGCGACGCGCTCGCGCCGGGCAGCTGGCTGGCGATCTCCCAGATGAGCGAAGGCGATGGCGACGGCCCGTACCTGGAGGGGCTGCGCTGGTTCGTCGAGCAGTACCGCAAGACGAGCAACCCGGTCTGGTTGCGCAACCGCGACGAGATCGAGCCCCTGTTCGGCGGCTGGCCGCTGCTGGAGCCGGGCATCGTGCACCTGCCGGACTGGCGGCCGGACCGGAAGATCAATGCCCTGGAAGCGGAGGCCCGGCCCTTCGCTTGGTGCGCCGTGGCGGCGAAGCCAGGCCGCTGACCTGCGGTTTCCGCGATCGCTGTGGGCGAACGCACCATCGGAAACAAACACACCCATCGGAGAGTTGAGCTAGGCAGACTCAACTATCCGAGGAGTGCACATGTCCGACACCCGCCTCCTGCCCGTGCTCCCGCTCGATGACGACGTCGTGCTGCCGGGCATGGTCGTCCCGCTCGACCTGACCGACACCGAGACGCGGGCCGCGGTGGAGTCCGCCCAGGCCAAGACGCCGAGCCAGGCGTCCTTCCCCGGCATCCGCTCGGCCGCGCCCGCCAAGGCCGAAGTCCTCATCGTCCCGCGCGTCCACGGCGAATACGCCGAATTCGGCACCGTCGCGACGGTCGAGCGCATCGGCCGCGTGCCCGGCGGCAAGGCCGCCGTCCTGCTGCGCGGCACGGCCCGCGCGGTCGTCGGCCGGATCGCCGACGGTCCCGGCGCCGCCCGCTGGGTGCACGCCGAGGACGCCCCCGAGACCACGACCGACCAGACCGCCAAGCTCGCGGCCGAGTACAAGGCCGTCGTCATCTCGATCCTCCAGCAGCGCGGCGGCTGGCAGCTGATCGACGCCGTCCAGCAGGTCGAGGACGCCTCCGCGGTCGCCGACCTGTCCGGGAACGCGCCGTACCTGTCCACCGAGCAGAAGCTCGAGCTGCTGTCCACTTTGGACGTCACCGCGCGCCTGGAGAAGGCCCTCGAGTGGAGCAAGGAGCACCTGGCCGAGCTCGAGGTGACCGATACGATCCGCAAGGACGTCGCCGAGGGCATGGAGAAGCAGCAGAAGGAATTCCTGCTGCGCCGCCAGCTCGAAGCGATCCGCAAGGAACTCGGCGAGCTCGACGGCACCGCCGACGAGACGGACTACCGCGCCCGCGTCGAAGGTGCCGAGCTGCCCGACGCCGTCAAGAAGGCCGCACTGGCCGAAGTGGACAAGCTGGACCGCACGTCCGAGCAGTCCCCCGAGGGCGGGTGGATCCGCACCTGGCTGGACACCGTCCTGGAGCTGCCCTGGAACGAGCGCACCGACGACGTCTACGACATCGCGGCCGCGCGTGCGGTGCTCGACGCCGACCACGCGGGCCTCGACGACGTCAAGGAACGCATCATCGAGTACTTGGCCGTCCGCAAGCGGCGCGCGGAATCGGGTCTCGGCCCGGTCGGCGGTCGTCGTTCGGGCGCGGTGCTCGCCCTCGCGGGCCCTCCCGGGGTCGGCAAGACGTCGCTGGGCGAGTCCGTGGCGAAGGCCATGGGCCGCAAGTTCGTCCGCGTGGCGCTCGGCGGCATCCGGGACGAGGCGGAGATCCGCGGCCACCGCCGCACCTACGTCGGCGCACTGCCCGGCCGGATCGTCCGCGCCATCAAGGAAGCCGGCTCGATGAACCCGGTCGTGCTGCTCGACGAGATCGACAAGGTCGGCGCCGACTACCGCGGCGACCCGACCGCGGCCCTGCTCGAAGTGCTGGACCCGGAGCAGAACCACACGTTCCGCGACCACTACCTCGAGGTCGAGCTGGACCTGTCCGACGTCGTGTTCCTGGCCACGGCCAACGCGCTGGAGACCATCCCCGGCCCGCTGCTGGACCGCATGGAGCTCGTCACGCTGGACGGCTACACCGAGCACGAGAAGGTCACCATCGCCCGCGACCACCTGCTCCCGCGCGAGCTGGAGCGGGCCGGCCTGGGCACCGCGGACGTCACGCTGACGGACGCCGCGTTCAGCCGGATCGCCGCCGAGTACACCCGCGAGGCGGGCGTGCGCGACGCGAACCGGACGATCGCCAAGGTGCTGCGGAAAATCGCGACCAAGGTGGCCCTGGACGAGGTCGCGCTGCCGGTTTCCCTGGACGCGTCCGACCTGGAGACCTACCTGGGCCGCCCGCGGCACATCCCGGAGTCGTCGCTCCCGGCGTCGACCCAGCGCACGGCAACCCCGGGCGTGGCGACCGGCCTGGCGGTGACCGGCGCCGGCGGTGACGTCCTGTACATCGAGGCGTCGCTGGCGGACCAGGAGTCCGGCGCGTCCGGGCTGCAGCTGACCGGTCAGCTCGGCGACGTGATGAAGGAGTCGGTGCAGATCGCACTGTCCTACCTCCGCTCGCACGGCGCGGAGCTGGAGCTGCCGGTGGGCGACCTCCGCAACCGCGGCATCCACGTCCACGTCCCGGCGGGCGCGGTGCCGAAGGACGGCCCGTCGGCGGGCATCACGATGACGACGGCCCTGGCCTCGCTGCTCTCGGGTCGCGTGGTCCGCGCGGACGTGGCGATGACCGGCGAGGTGTCCCTGACCGGGCGCGTCCTGCCGATCGGCGGCGTGAAGCAGAAGCTGCTGGCCGCACACCGGGCCGGGATGAAGACGGTGATCATCCCCCAGCGCAACGAGCCGGACCTGGACGACGTCCCGGCCGAGGTGCTCTCGCAGCTCGACGTGCACGCGGTGGCGAACGTCCGCGAGGTCCTCGACCTCGCCCTGACCCCGGCTTCGACGCCGGTTTCCCAGGCGGCGTAACCCCGAGCGCCGCCACCCCCGGACGGCCGGTTTCCCTCTCCCCCAAGGGAAACCGGCCGTTCCCCTACGCGGCGCCCTTCCGCGCGGCGACGAGGTAGCCAGCGCTTCGCTTCACGCGGGACCGTCGTTTCCGGACGGTCCCGCCACGACCGGTCCCGCCGCCGGACCAGCCGATCGACCGGCGGCACCGACGCGGTGACGTCGTAGGCGATGACGTCGCCGGGCTGCAGGCCGGCCCGCCATAGCACCTCCCGGACCCGCCTCGGCGTGAGGGCGACGATCCCGGTCCGGCGGGCGCCGTGCCGTCTCGACGGCGGGACGCCGACGGCGCGTTCCAGCGCGCCGAGGATGCGGCAGGAGGGCCCGCCGGGCCGGGTCACCCGGGCGACTTCGCGCAGAGCCCGGGCGGCATCGGTGTACTCGAGCACGCCCATCGCGAGAACGACGTCGAACCACCGATCGGCGAACGGCATCTCCTGGATGTCCCCGACGGAGAGTTCGACTTCGCCGCCCGCCCGAGCCCCGACGGCGTCGACCATGGCCGGCGACTGGTCGCACGCGGTGATCCGGAAGTCGCCGGGCCGCGTGTCGAGCGCGGGTTCGGCGTACTGTACCCGGACCAGCTCCTCGGGGGTGTCCCCGTTGTCCCCGGCGCCTCGGGCGCTGTAGGTGCCGCCGGGCGTCTTGTGCAGCTGTCCCAGACTGCTTGCGGACGTGGGGGATGAGCAAGAACGGGACGCTGTAGTGGTCGGCCAGCTGCTTGAACCGCCCGGCCGCGGCGTAGTCGGCGCTGTAGGCCGACGACCCGGCCGCGTCGGTGCCGCGCATCTTCTCGAAGGTGTCGATGATGACCAGCCAGGCGTGCGGGTTCTCCTCCGGCCACCCGACCAGTACGGCGTCCCGCCGGCGGTCATGGTGGGGCACGCGGTCTCGAGGGCGAGCAGGGGCGCGGCCGCCGGCCGGTGTCCTCCAGCGCGCAGTACGGGACCGGGCCGCGCTCCACCTCGATCGACCCCAACACCGGTCTCCGTTGGCGATCGCGGCGCCCGTGCCGAGCGAAAACCACGACTTGCCCGGCTTCGGCGCACCGGCCAGCAGGTTCAGCCCTTCCGCCAGGAGGCCGGGAACGGCCCACTTCGGCGGCGGGACTCCTCTCGCATCAGCTCCGCGTCGGTCCACCGGGTGCGGCGGGCGGGCGTGTCGGCACGGCGGCCAGCGGCCGGGGCGTGGTCATGATCGGTGACTCCGTTCGGACGTAGGTGCGGTGTCCGGTGGGGTGGCAGACTGAGCGCGTGAATCACGGGGGAAACGGCCGTCCAGAAGTACTGACCAAAGGCCAGAGAGCGTTCGTTCTGACATCGGTGATCGTCGGGGGTATCGGAGCCGCCATCTGCGCTCTCGCTGCCATGACGTCGAGCCGGTGGGCATGGGAGATGTGGCCGATGGCTGCCATTCTGGCGCTGTCGTCAGTCGTACAGTGGTTCCGATACCGGCGAACAAGACCGCAGAAATCCTGAGCGTGAACTTCGGCAGCCTGCACATGACATCTTTCAGGACGGCGGCGGCGAGAGGCGGCGGCATCGCGTAGCCCGTCTGCTGCTGCCGCGCTGTCACGTCCCCAACCACGGGCATCGGGGAACACATCGCGGCCTACCTCTTATCCCGCAGCTTCCCAACCTGAAGATGGTTCAGCTACCGTCCGCGGGCGTCGACAAGTGGATTGCCGAGGTGCCATCGGATGTCACATTGGCGAGCGCCCCCTTGGTGCGCTTTCAGGATGCGCACACCTGGGTTAAATCAAGTCATGAATTGGAGATCGTCACTGCACCTATTATCGACAAGACGCATGGCCTTGTCGATAAGGATTTCCTTGCCGCAATGGACGATGGGGCCCTTCTCGTAAACGCCGGTCGCGGGCAAATTGTGGTCACGGACGCGCTTGTGGCGGAGCTGCAATCGGACCGCCTGCGCGCCGCTTCGAATGTCACCGAGCCCGAACCGCTACCGGATGACCATCCATTGTGGAACTGCACGAACGTGATCATCAGCCCGCATGCCGCACGGACGGTGCCGCGAACCAACCACCCTGGTGCATCAGGTCCAGGTCGACCAGATCGGGGCGTTTATCCGTGACGAGACGCCATCGAACGCGACTTCGGGCCGTTGCCCGGCGCACTCAGCAAGCGGCACGTCCCACGCGCTGCCCACGGATGGCTGCACACGGCCGCACACGCGAAGAAGCCCCGCGCCCGGCATACGCCGTGGTCACGGGGCTTCTTCGCTGGTGTGGCGGGTGAGGGATTCGAACCCCCGTAGGCAATGCCAACTGGTTTACAGCCAGTCCCCTTTGGCCACTCGGGTAACCCGCCCAGGCCGGTCGCACCGGCCGGGGGAAAGCTTACCGAACGCCTCCGAGCAGGGGTCAACCGGGATACCCGTCGGGTGACAGGGGCTAGGCTGGGTGGCCCCTGACAAGCGAGTACGAGGTGTGAGGACACGTGGCGGATCCCTCTTTCGACGTCGTGAGCAAGGTCGACCGCCAGGAGGTGGACAACGCGCTCAACCAGGCGAGCAAGGAGCTGGGCACCCGGTTCGACTTCCGCGGCACCGGCACGACGATCAACTGGGCCGGCGAGGAGGCGCTCACGATCGAGTCCGAGACCGAGGAGCGCGCCCTGGCCGCGGTCGAGGTGTTCAAGGAGAAGCTGATCAAGCGCAGCATCTCCCTGAAGGCCTTCGAAGCCGGCGAGCCGGCGCTGTCGGGCAAGATCTACAAGATCTCCGGCAAGATCCTCCAGGGCATTGCCTCGGACAAAGCGAAGCAGATCGCCAAGTTCATCCGCGACGAAGGCCCCAAGGGCGTCCAGGCCCAGATCCAGGGCGACCAGTTGCGGGTGTCGGGCAAGAAGAAGGACCAGCTGCAGGACGTGATCGCCTTGCTGAAGGGCAAGGACTTCGAGATCGCGCTGCAGTTCACCAACTACCGGTGACGCCGCCGCGGGCACCCGGTCGCCGGGTGCCCGCTCAGGACGGCGTCAGCGTCCAGCTCGCCTCGTAGCCCTCCACCTGCAGGTACGCCGGCCCGCGGACGTCGCGCTCCACCTGCAGGTCGCCGATCTGGTTCAAGATCAGGTCGCGGTCCTCCGGCGACATCACCCACAGCCCGATGGCGCCGCGCGTCTTCGCCGTGAACCGCACGTGAGCCACGCCCGCCGGCAAGCGGACCACCGCGTCGCCCTTGCCCGGTGTCTCCTTGCCCGCCTCCGCCGTCGGCACGCTCCGGTGGTCCGCGATCGTCGCCGTCCAGGGGGCGTTCGCGTGGACCGTCACGCGCTTCACCGGGGTGCGCGGGTCCGTGTTCATCCACTTCGTGCCTTTGTACGCGCCGATCGCGTTGACCAGGCCGTGGTCGCCGCCGTCGGTGTCGACGATCACGTTGGACGTGCACTTCGGGCACTCGAACGTGAAGAAGCCCACCTGGTCCGCCGGCCACGTCGTCTCGAACTCGCCGCTCTCGGTGCCCGTGTGCGTCTCCGGCGGCACGTCACGCGGCTCCGCGGGCGCAGTGGACGACGGCGCAGGAGACGGCGCGGAAGCCGCCGGATCGACGATCTCGCCGTAGCCGGTCGCCGGCGCGCACGCCGACGTCAGCGCCAACAACAGCAGCACACCCAGCCGGATCTTCATGTTTCCCCCTCCGGTGATCTTTCGGCCCCGGGCACGGGAGCGTTACCCGATCGCGTGAATGCGCCGGGTGACCGTCGCCCACCCGTGTTGTAATCGCGCGGTCACCGCGTGGAGGGGGTCGAGTTGCGCCGTTCGCTGGTCTTCCTGCTGACGCTCGCCGCCGTCGCCTCGCTGCTGACGCCCGCGAGCGCCGCCGAACGCCGGCAGCTCGTCCCCGGCTTCGGCGCCTACCCGCGGCTGATCCGGCTCGGGAACGGGCACATCATCGCCACCCTGACCAGCGAAGACGCCGACGGCAAGTACACGCCCGTGCTGGAGAGCACCGACGAGGGCGAGTCGTTCCACGAGATCGGCGCCATCCACGACCCCGACGGCCGGTCCGGCATGTGCTGCGGCACCGTCTACGAACTGCCCGAGCGCGTCGGCCGGCTCCGCGCGGGCACGCTGCTGTGGGCCGCCTCCTACCGGCAGGACGCCGGGCCGCAGCGCCGGATCGGGATCCGCGTCTGGGCCAGCAAGGACGGCGGCCGCTCGTGGAGCTTCCTGTCCGAGGCCGCGCGCTCGCACAACATCGACGGCATCTGGGAGCCCGAGTTCACCGTCGACGCCGGCGGCACGCTCTGGCTCCACTTCGCCGACGAGACGCAGGCGCCGAAGTACGCCCAGGTGCTCAACCGGGTCGCCTCGACCGACGGCGTGAACTGGGGCACCAAGCAGCTCACCATGGCGATCCCGCCCGACCGCGTCCGCCCGGGCATGCCGATCATCCGGCGGCTGCCCGACGGCCGCTACTACTTCGCCTACGAGATCTGCAACTTCCGCGACCGCTACTGCGACCCGTACTTCAAGATCTCCGCCGACGGCGCCAACTGGGGCGACCCCGCCGATCCGGGCACCCGCGTCGACACCGCCACCGGCAATTACTTCCAGCATGCGCAAACCATCACGCTGTTCCCCGGCGGCCCGAACGGCGTGAGGATCGTCATGGTCGGGCAGATCTACACGAACGCCAAGGGCGTGCCGCAGCCGCAGAACGGCCAGGTCCTGCTGGCCAACGACGACTTCGGCGCTGGTCACTGGTACGAACTGCCCGCTCCCGTGCACATCAGCAGGATCTGGAACAACTTCTGCCCCAACTACTCCTCGACGCTGCTGCCGGTCGACGACGACCGGAACGTGCTGGAAATCGCCACCGAGGACAACGCCGGCTGCAAGGCCTACTTCGGTAAAGGATCCGCCTTCTAGCGACGGCCCGTAGGGTGGTCGGGTCGCGGCCACGGGGAAAGGGAGGCAGTCCATGAAGGGGATCGTGCTGGCCGGAGGCAGCGGGACACGTCTGCACCCGATCACCCAGGCGGTGTCCAAGCAGCTGCTGCCGGTCTACGACAAGCCGATGGTCTACTACCCCATCTCGGTGCTGATGCTGGCCGGGATCCGCGAGATCCTCGTCATCTCCACCCCCACCGACCTGCCGATGTTCCGCAGGCTGCTGGGCAACGGCGACCAGTTCGGCGTCTCCTTCTCCTACGCCGAGCAGCCGAGCCCGAACGGCCTGGCCGAGGCCTTCGTGATCGGCGCGGACTTCATCGGCGACGACGACGTGGCGCTGGTCCTCGGCGACAACATCTTCTACGGCCAGGGCTTCTCCAGCCGCCTGCAGCAGGCCGTGCGCGAGCTCGACGGCTGCGTCCTGTTCGGCTACCCGGTCAAGGACCCCGAGCGCTACGGCGTCGGCGAAGTCGACGACGCGGGCAAGCTGATCACCATCGAGGAGAAGCCGCTGAAGCCGCGCTCCAACCAGGCGATCACCGGCCTGTACTTCTACGACAACGAGGTCGTCGACATCGCCCGCGCGCTCAAGCCGTCGGCGCGCGGTGAGCTCGAAATCACCGACGTCAACCTGACCTACCTGCGGAAGGACCGCGCCACGCTGGTCGAGCTCAGCCGCGGCTTCGCCTGGCTCGACACCGGCACGCACGACTCGCTGCTCGAAGCCGGCCAGTTCGTGCAGGTGCTGGAGCACCGGACGGGCGTGCGCATCGCCTGCCTCGAGGAGATCGCGCTGCGCATGGGCTTCATCGACGCCGACGAGTGCTACGCGCTGGGGGCGAAGCTGGCGAAGTCCGGCTACGGCGACTACGTCAAGGCAGTCGCCGTAGCGGCGGGAGCGTCGGTCTAGCCGGGCTCGCACCACCGAAGCACCGTCGCGATTGCTGGTGAGCCGAAGCGCTACTCGCCGTCTTCAGTCTATAAAGGACGGAGGGCTCAGAACGGGCGGCGCGCCATCTCCTCCAGCCGCGCGATCCGGTCGGCGATCGGCGGGTGCGTCGAGAACAGCTTGCTCAGCCCCTCGCCCGGGCGGAACGGGTTGGCGATCATCAGGTGCGACTGCGACACCAGCTGCGGCTCGGCCACCAGCGGCCGCGCCCGGGTGCCGGCGTCCAGCTTCCGCAGCGCCGAGGCCAGGCCCAGCGGGTCACCGGTCAGCCGGGCGCCGGACGCGTCGGCCTGGTATTCCCTCGACCGGCTGACACCCATCCGTATGACGGCCGCCGCGATCGGGCCGACGAAGATCAGCAGGAGGCTGAGCAGGGGGTTCCCGTCGCGGTTGTTGCCGCCGAAGAACAGCGCGATGTTCGCGAGCACGCTGATCACGCTGGCCAGCGCGCCGGCCACGCACGAGATCAGGATGTCGCGGTTGTAGACGTGCGAGAGCTCGTGGCCGAGCACCGCCCGCAGCTCGCGCTCGTCGAGCAGCTCGAGGATGCCGGTGGTGCAGCACACCGCCGCGTGCCGGGGGTTGCGGCCGGTCGCGAACGCGTTCGGCGCGACCGTCGGGCTGATGTAGAGCTGCGGCATCGGCTGCCGGGCGACCTGCGCGAGCTCGCGCACGATCCGGTACATCGCGGGCTGCTCGACCTCGGACACCGGCCGCGCCCGCATCGCGCGCAGCGCCAGCTTGTCGGAGCTGAAGTAGGCGAACGCGTTCATCCCGAGGGCCACGACCAGCCCGATGACCAGCGCGCCCCGGCCGAAGAACCCGCTGAGCGCGACGATGATCGCCGACAGCAGGCCGAGCAGCATTGCCGTCTTGAGTCCGTTCTGGTGCCCGTGCACGTCCGCTCGCCTCCGTCCGCTGTGGAAGTGGGTTACCCAGTGGAAACAACGCGATCGGGGGACGCGAAGTTCCTTCACGTGGCGATCTCGCGGGTTACGCTCGCACGGCGAGATGATCAGGAGCGGAGGCGCCGATGGGCGGTGCGCGGCTATCCCGGCGAACCCTGTTCGCCCTGGTCACGGCGGGTGCCGGCGCCCTCGTGCTGCCCGGGACGGCCCGCGCGGAGGACGTCCGGTCGCTCGACCTCGGCGGGGCGCCGGCCGGGGTCGCGGTGAACCCGGTCACCGGCCTCGGGTACGTCACCGACGCCCAGGCCGGGACGGTCTCCGTGGTGGATCCGCGGCGGGTGTCGGTCGTCGACGTGATCCACGTCGGCGGCGAGCCCGGCGACGTCGCGGCCGATCCGGAGGCGGGAAGGATTTACGTCGCGAACCCGCCGGCGGGCACGGTCGTGGTGCTGGACGGCCGGACGCACGACCTGGTGAGCGTGATCGGCGCGGGCGCCGGTGCGTCGGCGCTGGCGGTCGACGAGGAGGCCAACCGCGTCTACGCGGCCAGCGGCACCACCGGCACGCTCGCCGTGCTCGACGGCGTCAGCTGCACGCTCGCCGCGCTGGTGCCGGGCCCGAAGCCGGGCTTCGCCGGGATCGGCGTCGACTCCGGCCGCAAGCTGGCCTACTGCGCGAGCACCGCCTCCGATTCCGTCGAGGTCTTCTCGATCGACAGCGGGCGGTTCGTCGCCTCGGTGAAAGTCGGGCGCAACCCGACCGGCGTCGCCGTGCACCAGGCGAGCGGCACGGTCTACGTCGCGAACTCCGGCATCCACCACATGTCCATTGTGGACGCAGCGACGCGCACCGAGCGCAAGACCGTGCTGCTGCGCAGCGAATCCTCCGCGCTGGCCGTGCACCAGGGCACGAACACGGTGTACACGAACGGCGGCCAGAACGGGCTCACCCGCGTCGACGGCACGGCGGGCACGCTGAGCGGCGAGCTGTCACTGGGCGTCAACCCCGGCGACGTCGCGGTCGACCAGCGGTCACGCACCGTGTGGGTCACCGACCCCCTGCACGGGCGCCTCTTCCTGGTCCGCGACTTCTGACCGCCACCTGGGGCAACTCCAGGTATACGGTCGGCGGACATGGAACTCGGACTGCAGATCCCCGACTTCACCTGGCCGAACGGGGCGTCCGCGCTGGGCGCCGATCTGGCCGCCGTCGTCCGCGCCGCCGACCGGGCCGGCTTCGGCTCCATCGCGGTGATGGACCACTTCTTCCAGATCGGCGGCGTCGGCCCGACCGAAAACGACATGCTCGAGGCGTACACGACCCTCGGCTTCATCGCGGCGCACACCGAGCGCGCCAAGTTGCTCACCGTCGTCACCGGGGTCCTCTACCGGCACCCCGGCCTGCTCGCCAAGGCGATCACGACGCTGGACGTGCTCTCCGGCGGCCGCGCGATCCTCGGCATCGGCGCGGGCTGGAACGAGGAGGAGTCCCGCGGGCTCGGCTTCCCGTTCCCGTCCGTGGCCGAGCGCTTCGAGCTGCTGGAGGAGAACCTCCAGTACGTGCTGCAGATGTGGGCCGACGGTGACGCGCCGTTCAAGAGCAAGCACTTCGACGCCGAACGGCTGCTGAACGTGCCCCAGGTGCTGTCGGAGCCGCGGCCGCCGATCATGATCGGCGGCGGCGGGGAGAAGAAGACGCTGCGGCTGGTCGCCAAGTACGCCGACCAGTGCAACCTGTTCAACGGGCCGGAGCTGGAGCGCAAGCTCGACGTGCTGCGGCAGCACTGCGAGAACGAGGGCCGCGACTACGACTCGATCACCAAGACCGTCTACCACATCCTCGACATCGGCGAGAACGGTGAGAAATCCGGCGAGCTGCTGGCCGAGCTGGAACGGCTGAACGGCCTGGGCATCCACGTGGCGCTGGGCATGGTCCCGCACGTCCACAAGCCGGCGATCCTGGAGAAGTTCGCCACCGACGTCATCCCGGCGGCGGCGAAGATCTCCTGAACGTCGTCCGGAGCCCTCTCCGCCACCCGGCGGGGAGGGCTCAGCCGTCCTTGGCGACGACCCGGGTGAGGGCCGCGACGCCGATCCCGGCCACCGCGACCACGATCCCGGTGATCAGCCAGCCCACCAGCGCGAGCACCACGCCGGTGACCCCGAAGAGGGCGAATTCCAGCAGGAACCGGGCCGGTTCCGGCAGGCGGCGGCGCGCCCGTGGCGCCAGGAAGAGACCCCAGAGCGCGGCGGCCGCCACCGGCAGCAGCACGGCGTCGACGATCGCCAGTGCCACCCCGCTCCCGAGCTGCGTGCCCGCCAGGGCCAGCCCGCCCAGCAGCATCAGCTCGGTGAGGAAGCGGGCCGTCAGCACCACGCCCGTGAACCCGCTCAGGCGCGGGGTGGACTCCGATGTCATCCGGCCAGCCTAGGAGCACGTCCACTGTGGACGTTACGGGTCCGGCCGGGTACGGTTCGTGATTCCGGCCACAGTCCGGCCGTTCAGGTTGCGGTTCCGAATCGGTCCACCAGCGGCTCCCGCGTCGCTGTAACGACCTCCCGGCGCCGGTCGACGTGTTGGGTGCACATCGCGACCGCGAGCCAAGGAGCCTGGTAGATGACCACATGTCGACTCTGCGGTTCGACAAACACGGCCAGTGTCGTCGACCTCGGCGCGACTCCCCCGTGTGAGCGATTTTTGCCGGCGGAGCAGCTCGACGAACCGGAAGCCACCTTCCCGCTGCACCTGAAGGTCTGCACCGACTGCTGGCTCGCCCAGATCCCGCCGCTGATCGACCCCGACGACACCTTCACCGAGTACGCGTACTTCTCGTCCTTCTCGACGTCGTGGGTCGAGCACGCGAAGCGGTTCGTCGACGGCGCGGTCGAGCGGCTCGGGCTCGGCGAGAAGTCGTTCGTCGTCGAGGTGGCGAGCAACGACGGGTACCTGCTCCAGCACGTCGTCGGGCACGGGATCCGGTGTCTGGGCGTGGAACCTTCGGTGAACGTCGGGCAGGCGGCGCGCGACGCCGGCGTGCCCACCCTGACGGCCTTCCTCTCCGAGGAAACCGGCCTGAAGGTGCGCGAGGAGCACGGGCCGGCCGACCTCGTCGCCGCGAACAACGTCTACGCGCACATCCCCGACGTCCTCGGCTTCACGAAGGGCCTGCGGGCGCTCGTCGCCGACGACGGCTGGGTCTCCATCGAGGTCCAGCACCTGCTCACGCTGATCGAAAAGAACCAGTACGACACGATCTACCACGAGCACTTCCAGTACTACACGGTCGAATCCGCGCGCCGCGCCCTCGCGACCGGCGGGCTGACCGTGGTCGACGTCGAGCTGCTGCCGACGCACGGCGGGTCGATCCGGCTGTGGGCGCGTCCCGACGGTGTCGCGGGCGAGCCCAGCGAGCGGATGACCGACGTGCTGGAGCGCGAAAAGGCCGCCGGGCTGCACGAGCTGTCCGGGTACACCGAGTTCGCCGAGCGCGTCACCCGCGTGCGGCTGGACCTGCTGAAGTTCCTCATCGAGGCGCGCAACGACGGGAAGACCGTCGTCGGCTACGGCGCCCCGGGCAAGGGCAACACCCTGCTGAACCACTGCGGCATCCGGACGGACCTGCTGCAGTACACGGTCGACCGCAACCCGTACAAGCACGGGCGGTTCACCCCGGGCACGCGCATCCCGGTGCTGCCCCCGGAGCGGATCGACGCGGACCGGCCGGACTACGTGCTCGTCCTCCCGTGGAACCTCCGGGAGGAACTGACCGAACAGCTCTCCCACATCGGGTCCTGGGGCGGCAAGCTCGTGTTCCCGATCCCCCACCTGGAAATCGTCGAGGTGCAGTGAAGTGAAGGTCGTCCTCTTCTGCGGTGGTTACGGGATGCGGATGCGCAACGGCGCTGCCGACGACGTCCCGAAGCCGATGGCGATGGTCGGTCCGAGACCGCTCATCTGGCACGTCATGCGGTACTACGCGCATTTCGGCCACACCGAATTCATCCTGTGCCTCGGCTACGGCGCGGCGCACATCAAGAACTTCTTCCTGTCCTACGAGGAAACGATTTCGAACGATTTCGTCCTCCGGGGCGGCAAGGCCGAGCTGCTCTCGACCGACATCGCGGACTGGACGATCACCTTCGTGCAGACCGGGATCGAGTCGCCGATCGGCGAGCGGCTGCGGCGGGTGCGGGAACACCTCGACGGCGACGAGATGTTCCTCGCGAACTACGCCGACGTCCTGTCCGACGTGCCGCTGCCCGAGATGATCGAGCGCTTCGAGAAGTCGGACGCGGGCGCGTCGATGATGGTCGTCCCGCCGCAGTCGTCGTTCCACTGCGTCGAAATGGACGAAGGCGGCATGGTCGGCTCGATCACCGCGGTGAGCGAAATGCCGCTGTGGGAGAACGGCGGCTACTTCGTGCTGCGGCAGGACGTGTTCGACCACATTCCCGAGAACGGCGACCTGGTCGCCGACGGCTGCGCCGAGCTGGCCAAGCAAGGCCGCCTGCTCGCCTACCCGTACCGCGGGTTCTGGAAGCCGACCGACACGGTCAAGGAGCGGGCGGCGCTGGACTACGCCTACAGCCACGGCGACCGTCCCTGGGCGCTGTGGGAGCGCCCGGCCGCGAGCACCGCGTGATCGGGCTCCGACCGGATCGGCTCGGCAGCGTCGTCGCCCTCGGTGCGCACTGCGACGACATCGCGATCGGCGCCGGCGGCACGCTGCTGACGTTGTGTTCCACCCGGCCCGGCCTGCGGGTCGACGCCCTGGTCCTCTCCGGCGGCGGCACCGACCGCGAGGACGAGGAGCGGGCCGCGCTGGCGGCGTTCTGCCCCGGCGCGGACGTCGACGTCACGGTGCTGAAGCTGCGGGACGGGCGCTTCCCGGCCCACTGGGAAGAGGCCAAGAACGCCCTCGAAGACCTGCGGCGGCGGACCGACCCGGACGTCATCCTGGCGCCGCGCACCGACGACGCGCACCAGGACCACCGCGGGCTGGCGAAGCTGGTGCCGACGGCGTTCCGCGATCACCTGACGCTCGGTTACGAGATCGTCAAGTGGGACGGCGACCTCGGCCGCCCGTCGGTGTACCAGCCGCTGACCGACGAGCTCGCGGAAGAGAAGGTCCGGCTGCTGCAGGCGCACTACGCCTCGCAGCGGCACCGGCCCTGGTACGACCGCGAGGCGTTCCTCGGGCTGGCCCGGATCCGCGGGATCGAAGCCGCCGCGAAGTACGCCGAAGCGTTTTTCGTCAAGAAACTCACTCTCGATCTGAAGGGCTGAATCCGATGCGGGTGTTGCTGACGGGGCACAAGGGCTACCTGGGGACGGTGATGGCCCCGGTGCTCGCCGCCGCCGGCCACGAAGTCACCGGCCTGGACTCCGGGCTGTTCGAGGACTGCCTGCTCGGGCCCGCCCCCGCCGACCCGGCCGGGCACGTCGTCGACCTGCGGGACGTCACGCTTGAGCACGTCACCGGGTTCGACGCGGTCATCCACCTGGCCGCGCTGTCGAACGACCCGCTGGGCTCGCTCGCACCGGAGCTGACCTACGACATCAACCACCACGCGTCGGTGAAGCTCGCGAAGCTGGCGAAGGACGCGGGCGTCAAGCGGTACCTCTACGCGTCGACCTGCTCGGTGTACGGCGCGGGCGGCGACAACCTCGTCGACGAGGACGCCCCGCTGCGCCCGGTGACGCCGTACGCGGAGTCGAAGGTGCGCGTCGAGGCCGACGTCCACGAGCTCGCCGACGACGACTTCACGCCGGTGTACATGCGCAACGCGACCGCGTTCGGCTACTCGCCCCGCCTGCGCGGCGACATCGTGCTGAACAACCTGACCGCGCACGCCCACCTGTCCGGTGAGGTGCTGGTGCTCTCGGACGGCACGCCGTGGCGCCCGCTGGTGCACGCCCAGGACATCGCCCGCGCGTTCACGGCGGCCCTGACGGCGCCGAAGGAGGCCGTGCACAACAAGGCGTTCAACATCGGCACCGAGGAGAACAACGTCACGGTCGCCGAGATCGCCCAGGAGGTCGTCGAGGCCGTGCCGGGCTCGACGCTGAACATCACCGGCGAGGCCGGCGCCGACCCGCGCTCCTACCGGGTCGACTTCTCGCGCTTCCGCGCGGCGATCCCCGGCTTCGCCTGCGACTGGTCGGTCAAGGACGGCGCCGTCGAGCTCATCGAGGCCTACCGCAAGTTCGGGCTGACCCGCGAGTCGTTCCAGCAGCTGTTCACCCGGCTGGCCTGGCTGAAGAGCGAGGGCGAAGCCGGCCGCGTCGACACCACCCTGCGGCGGAAGTAGTGGCGGGCCCGCAGCTGCGGACCGGGGCAGAGCTGCACGCCCTGGTCGAGCGGCTGTACCCGATCTGCCGCAGCATCACCGGCGACGGCGTGCGGCAGACCCTGGACGTCATCGGCGAGCACATCGCCCTGGAGCGGCACGAGGTCCCGACCGGCACCGCGGTGCTGGACTGGACGATCCCGCAGGAGTGGAACATCCGGGACGCTTACGTCGCCGCGCCTTCGGGCGAGCGCGTGATCGACTTCCAGGAGCTGAACCTGCACGTCGTCGGGTACAGCGTCCCGGTGTCCCGGCGGATGCCGCTGAGCGAGCTGCGGGAGCACCTGCACACGCTGCCCGACCAGCCGTCGTGGGTGCCCTACCGGACCAGCTACTACGCTCCGGCCTGGGGATTCTGCCTCGCGCAGGAGAAGCTCGACGCGCTCCCCGACGGCGAGTACGACGTCGTCATCGACTCGACGCTGGCCGATGGTTCGCTGACCTACGCCGAGCACGTCGTGCCCGGCCGCGTCACCGACGAGGTCATCGTGTCCTGCCACGTGTGCCACCCGTCGCTGGCGAACGACAACCTGGCCGGCATCGCGGTGGCCATCTCGCTGGCCCAGCAGCTGGCGCTCGCCCAGCCCCACTACACCTACCGGTTCCTGTTCATGCCGGGCACGATCGGCTCGATCACCTGGCTGGCGCGCAACGCTTCCCGGATCGACAAGGTCCGTCACGGCCTCGTGCTGGCGTGCGCGGGCGACCCGGGATCGCTGACGTACAAGAAGTCCCGCCGCGACGACGCCGAGATCGACCGCGTCATGCAGCACGTGCTCCGGTCGCGGGAGCACCGGGTCGTCGACTTCTCGCCGTACGGCTACGACGAGCGCCAGTTCTGCTCGCCGGGCTTCAACCTCGGCGTCGGCTCCCTGACGCGCACGCCGTACGCGGGCTACCCGGAGTACCACACCTCGGCCGACGACCCGAGCTTCGTGTCGCCTGCGGCTATGGAGGACACGCTCGGCGCGCTTCTCGACGCCTTCGGCGTCCTGGACCGCAACCGCCGGTACGTGAATCTGAGCCCGTACGGCGAGCCCCAGCTCGGCAAGCGCGGGCTGTACGACTCGCTCGGCGGCCGCAGCGACGCCAAGCAGGCCCAGATGGCGATGCTGTGGGTGCTCAACCTCTCCGACGGTTCGCACAGCCTGCTCGACATCGCCGAGCGCGCCGGCCTGCCCTTCGACATCGTCGACGTCGCGGCCCGGGCGCTCCACGACGCCGGCCTCGTCAAGGAGTGAGCGACGTGGCCAACCATCGCCGCACCCCGCGCTCGATCTTCCGGTCGGGCGCGGTTCGCGCGATGGCCGGACGGTTGAGCTGGGGCCTCGGCGACCAGGCCGTGTCCAGCCTGACCAACTTCGCCGTCGGGCTGTACGTGGCCCGCTCGCTCGGCACGTTCGCGTTCGGCATCTTCAGCCTCGCCTGGGTCACCTACGGCGTGGTGCTCAACGTCTCCCGCGGCCTGGCCACCGACCCCCTGATGGTGCGCTTCAGCGCCGTCCCGGGGGACCGGTGGCGGGTCGGAGTGGCGAGCGCGTCCGGCACCGCGATCGGCGTCGGCTGCGCGACCGGCCTGGTAAGTCTCGTGGCCGGCCTGGCCGCGGGCGGCCCGCTCGGCAACGCGTTCGTCGCCCTCGCCGTGGTCCTGCCCGGCCTGCTCCTGCAGGACGCCTGGCGCTTCGCGTTCTTCGCCCGCGGCGCGGGCAAGAAAGCGTTCGTCAACGACTGCGTGTGGGGCGTCGCCCTGATCCCGGCGCTCTACGTCGCTGCCCAGATCCACACGGTGGTCGCGTTCGTGCTGGCCTGGGGCCTGTCCGGCGCGGTCGCGGCCCTGTACGGCGGGTTCCAGACGAGGATCCTCCCGCACCCGCGCGAGATGCTCGGCTGGCTCCGGACGCAGCGCGACCTCAGCGTCCGGTACCTCGTCGAGAACGTCAGCAACAGCGGTGCGTCGCAGCTGCGCGCGTACGGCCTCGGCGCCATCGCCGGGATCACGGCCGTCGGCGCGGTCCGCGGCGCCGAGCAGCTCCTCGGCCCGTTCCTGGCCCTGCTCATGGGGCTGTCCCTGGTCACCGTCGCCGAGGGCGCGCGGGTGCTTCAGCGGGCGCCGCACCGGCTGAAGCACTTCTGCATGATCCTCGGCGGCGGCCAAGCAGGCGCCGCCCTGTGCTGGGGCCTCGGCCTGCTCCTCCTCGTGCCCGACAACGCCGGCCGCTGGGTGATGGGCTCGGTCTGGGACTCCTCGTCCCCGCTGATCCTCCCGGTGACCCTCGCCGTCGTCGGCGCGAGCTTCGCCACGGGCGCGGCCGCCGGCCTGCGCGCCCTCGGCGCGGCCAAGCGGAGCCTGCGCTCGCAGCTGGTCGCGTCCCTGTTCTACGTCACCTTCGGCATCGCCGGCGCGTTCCTCGGCGGCGCGTCCGGGTCCGCGTGGGGCGTCGCGACGGCCACCCTCAGCGGATCCGTCATCTGGTGGTTCCAGCTGCGGGCCGGGCTGCGCGAGTACGTGCCGCCGGGCGCCGACGAGCCCACCGTGGTGTTCGAGCCGATCAAAGAGCCGATCAAGGAATGAGGACTCCATGACCACCGTCCCGCGGCTGAGCCTCGGCCTCCCGGTGTACAACGGCGAGGAGTACCTCGCCGAGTCGCTGGACGCCCTGCTCGGCCAGACCTACGAAGACTTCGAGCTGATCATCTCGGACAACGCCTCCACCGACGGCACCGACGAGATCTGCCGCCGCTACGCCGAGAAGGACTCGCGGATCCGCTACGTCCGCCAGCCGAAGAACATCGGCGCGACACCGAACCACAACTTCGTGTTCGACGTCTCCCGCACCGAGCTCTTCAAGTGGGTCTCCCACGACGACCTGTATGCCCGCGACCTGCTCAAGCGGTGCATCGAGGCCCTCGACGAGCGCCCGGACATCATCCTGGCCCACTGCGACCAGGCGATCATCGACGGCGACGGCCGCATCGTCCAGCCGCTGCAGTACACGCTGAACACGGCGTCCCCGCACGCGCCGGACCGCTTCCGCAGCATCCTGTTCGAGCCGGGTGGCGACGACTTCTACGGCGTCATCCGCGCCGACGTCCTCCGCCGCGTCAAGCCGCTCGACAGCTACCACCACGCCGACCGGACGTACTCGGCCGAGATGGCCCTGCACGGCCCGTTCCACCAGGTGCCCGAGCTGCTCTACTTCCGCCGCGACCACCCCGGCCGCGCGGAACGGGCCAACCCGACCATCCGGAGCCGGTGCGCGAATCTGGACCCGCGGCGCGCGAACCGGCTCCGGAATCCCACCGTCCGCCTGCTCGGCGAGTACGTGTACGGGTTCGCGGACCTGATCCGCCGCGCGCCGATCTCGGCGGCCGACAAGCGCGAGTGCTTCGGCCACCTCGGCGCCTGGCTGACCAACCGGGCCCGCTCCGGCCACGGCGAGCGCGTCGAGGACCGCGCGCCGACCGCCTCGGACGTCGCCACGGTCAACGAGATCGTGGCCGGCCGGGAAGGCAGGCTCGCGTGAAGCGTCCGCCCCGCGTCGGCGTGTTCGGCCTGCTCGGCTCGGGGAACCTCGGCAACGACGGTTCCCTCGAAGCCGTGCTCGGCTACCTGCGCGCCGAGTACCCGGACGCGGTCCTGACCGGCCTGGTGGGCGGCCCGGACATCGTCCGCGCGCGGTACGGCGTCGACACCACGCCGCTGCACTGGAACCAGGCCGAGTACGAGACGGCGTCCGGCCTCCGGTCGATCGTCCTCAAGGGACTCGGCAAGCTGGTCGACATCGGCCGCACGGCCGCCTGGGTCCGCAAGCAGGACGTCGTCATCGTGCCCGGCATGGGTGTCCTCGAAGCGACGCTTCCGCTGCGTCCGTGGGGTTTCCCGTATTCGCTCTTCCTCCTCTCCGCCACCGGGCGCCTCTTCGGCACCAAGGTGGCCCTCGTCTGCGTGGGCGCGAACCACATCAGCGCGCGGGCGACCCGGACGCTGGTCCGCTGGTCCGGCCGGCTGGCCGCGTACCGCTCCTACCGCGACGACATCTCCCGCGACGCCATGCGCGCCATGGGCGTCGACACGAGTGCCGACCAGGTCTACCCCGACCTAGCGTTCTCCCTCCCCACCCCGGCCGCCGGCGGCAAGCCGGGCACCGTCGGCGTCGGGGTGATGGCCTACTACGGCGGCAACGACGACCGCGCCGAGGCCGACCGCATCTACCGCCACTACGTGGACACGATGAACCGTTTCGTCGCCTGGCTCGTTGACCAGGGCAGACCCGTCCGGCTGTTCATCGGTGATCAGATCGACCGGCAGGTCGTCGACGAGATCATCGAGAAGACCGCTTCCCCGCTGGTGACGGCGGCTCCGGCGGAGACCCTGGACGAGCTGATGCACGAGATGGCCGCGGTGGACAGCGTGGTGGCCACGCGCTACCACAACGTGCTCTGCGCCCTGAAGGTCGCGAAACCGACCGTGGCGATCGGCTACGCACCGAAGAACGACGTCCTCATGGCGGAGATGGGCCTCGACGGCTTCACCCAGCGGGCGAAGACCGTCGCCTTCGACCGGCTCGTCGAGCAGTTCACCGAACTCGAGAACCGCTCGGCCGAACTGCGCCAGACGCTCCAGGAACGGAACGAGATGAACGCCCAGCGGCTCAAGGACCAGTTCGCCGCCCTTTCGGCGGCCCTCTTCGGGGGTGCGCGATGAAGGCGATTCCGGTGCCCGAGATCGACGGTGCGTACCTGTTCGAGCCCACCCCGCACGCGGACCAGCGCGGCTTCTTCAGCCGGACGTTCGACCGCGACGTCGTCGCGTCGGTGGGAATCGACCCGGACGGCTTCGTCCAGGACAGTCTTTCCCGTTCGCGCAAGGGCGTGGTCCGCGGAATGCACCTGCGTGGTGGGGCCGGCGAGGCGAAGCTGGTGCGGTGTTCACACGGCGCCATCTTCGACGTCGTCGTGGATCTCCGACCGGATTCGCCGACGTTCCGGAATGTGAAAACCTTCGAACTCTCCGGTGATACCCAGGTTTCTTTGTACATCCCCGCGGGCTGCGCGCACGGATTCCAGTCACTCACCGATCCCTCTGACGTTTCGTACCGTATCGATCGGGCGCACGATCCTGAAGAGGACATTACGATTTCGTACAAAGACCCTGAATTGGACATTTCGTGGCCACTGTCGGTCACAATGGTCAGTGACCGGGATGAACGGGCGCCCTCTCTCGGAGAGGCGTTGAAACCAACGAGGTGAACCACGACATGGGAACGAACCTGCCCCGCTCCACGTCGGCGAACGAGCGGCTGCACCGGGTCATCCCGGGCGGTGCGCACACTTACGCCAAGGGCTCGGACCAGTATCCCGAAGGGATGGCCCCGGTCATCTCGCACGGCCGCGGCGGTCACGTCTGGGACGTCGACGGCAACTCCTACATCGAGTACGGCGCCGGGCTGAGAGCGGTCAGCCTGGGCCACGCCCACCCGCGGGTGATCGAAGCGGTGCGCGGCGAGCTGGAGAAGGGCAGCAACTTCATCCGGCCGTCGATCATCGAGGCCGAGGCCGCCGAGCGGTTCCTCGAGAACGTGCCGACGGCCGACATGGTGAAGTTCACCAAGAACGGCTCGGACGCGACGACCGCGGCGGTCCGGCTGGCCCGCGCGGCCACCGGCCGCAAGCTCGTCGCCAAGTGCGCCGACCACGCCTTCTTCTCCACCGACGACTGGTTCATCGGCACCACGCCGATGAACGCGGGCATCCCGGACGAGACGACGGAAGCGGTGGTGTCCTTTCCGTACGGCGACCTGCAGGCCGCGGAGGAGCTGCTGCAGCGCCACGAGGGCGAGATCGCGTGCATGATCCTGGAGGCGGCCGCGGCGGTCGAACCGCCGCCGGGGTACCTGCAGGGCCTGCGCGAACTCACCACCCGGCACGGCGTCGTCCTGGTCTTCGACGAGATGATCACCGGCTTCCGGTGGTCCGCCCAGGGCGCGCAGGGCCTCTACGGCGTCACGCCCGACCTCTCGACGTTCGGCAAGGCGCTCGGCAACGGCTTCGCGGTGTCGGCGCTGGCGGGCAAGCGCGAGCTGATGGAGATCGGCGGCCTGCGCACCGACCAGGAGCGGGTGTTCCTGCTCTCCACCACGCACGGCGCCGAGACCCACTCGCTGGCCGCCGCGATGGCGGTCATGGACGTCTACCGCGACGAAGACGTCATCGGCCGCCTGCACGCCCTCGGCGACCGGCTCGCCGCCGGCGTCCGCGAGGTGGCGGCCGGCATCGGCGTCGAAGACCACGTGGTCGTCCGCGGCCGGGCCAGCAACCTGGTCTTCGGCACGCTCGACGAGCAGGGCAAGCCGTCCCAGCCGTACCGGACGCTGTTCCTGCGCGAGCTGATCGGCGGCGGCGTGCTCGGACCGTCCTTCGTGGTCAGCGCCGCGCTCACCGAAGCCGACATCGACAAGACCATCGACGTCGTCGCCCAGGCCTGCACGGTGTACCGGAAGGCCCTCGACGCGAACGACCCGGCGCCGTGGATGGGCGGGCGCCCGGTGCAGCCCGTGTTCCGCAAGTTCGCCTGATTGCCGCACGGACGGGCCGGATTCACCCGTTGGGTCCGATGAGGACACTTGAGGGTGACTGTTTTCCGGCCCGTTCGTGCGTAACTTCCTGCCATGGGCAGATCTCGTGCGGTTTTCGTCGCTGCTTGCTCGCTCCTGATCGCCGTGGCGTGCCCGGCGATCGCGGGAGCCGCCGACGGACCGCAGCCAGTGTGCGACCACCAACCCGCCGAGTACGGCCGGCCACCCTCCGGGGCCATCCCCGTCGACCCGGCCGTCGACGGTGACCTCGCGGCCAAGACGGCGGCGCACCCGGCGGGCACGACGTTCTGGCTCCGGCCCGGCACCCACACGCTCGGCAAGGACGAGTTCGGCCAGGTCGCTCCCAAGGACGGCGACGTGTACCTCGGCGCACCGGGCGCGGTCGTGGACGGCCGCGGCGTCAACCGGGCGGCCTTCACCCAGCGGGCCCGCGACGTCCAGCTCCGCAGCCTCACCATCCGCGGGTTCGCCGCGCTGCAGGACCAGGGCGTGGTCAACCACGACTCCGGCGACGGCTGGCTCATCGAGAACACCACCATCGAGGCCAACGCGGGCGCGGGGCTGATGGCCGGCGCCGGACAGGTCGTGCGGCACAGCTGCCTGCGCAACAACGGCCAGTACGGGCTCAACGCCTACCAGGCGGGCGACGGCATCACCGGACTCGTGCTGGAGGGCAACGAGATCACCGGCAACAACACCGGCGACTGGGAGGCCAAGGTGCCGGGCTGCGGCTGCAGCGGCGGCGCCAAGTTCTGGGCCGTGAACGGCGCCGACATCCGCGGCAACTGGGTCCACGGCAACCACGGCGCCGGGCTGTGGGCGGACACGAACAACAACGACTTCCTCGTCGAGGACAACTTGTTCGAGGCCAACGACGCCGAGGCGCTGTTCTACGAGACCAGCTACAACCTGGTGCTGCGCGGCAACACGTTCCGCCGCAACACCCTGGTGCAGGGCCGCGCGTTCGCGGCGCGCGGCGACAACTTCCCGGTGGCGACGGTGTACCTGTCGGAATCGGGCGGCGATCCACGCGTGCCGGCCCGGACGTCCGCCGTCGACATCAGCGGCAACACGTTCGAGGACAACTGGGCCGGGATCACGTTGTGGGAGAACGCCGACCGCTTCTGCAACAGCCCGGCGAACACGTCCACGGGCTACTGCACCAAGCCGGCGGCAAAGTCTTCGTGCGCCGCGGGCACGATCGAGAAGGCCCCGGCCTACGACGACTGCCGCTGGAAGACGCAGCGGGTGGAGATCCACGGCAACACCTTCGAGTTCGACGCCGGCCGCGTCGGCTGCACGAGCCTGTGCGGGCGGATGGCCCTGTTGTCGAACTTCGGGACATTCCCGGACTGGTCGCCCTACAAGGGAACGGTGATCGAAGAGGCCATCACCTTCCGGCAGGCCAACCGGTGGCACGACAATGTGTACTCCGGGCCGTGGACTTTCGTGGCACATGACACCTCCAGGACGGTCGACGCTGCGGGCTGGCAGGCAAAGCCCTACTCGCAGGACGGGTGCTCTTCGTTCGGCGGTGGGCCCGCCGGCTGCTGATCACGAGCTTGCCGACCGGGTCCGACAATTTCCACAACGCCTTGCGCCGCGGACCGACTTTTCCCCTGTGCCACAAGGGAAAAGTCGCGAGCGGAGAATTTCGGACGCGTCGGTTCACCCGTTTCAGCGACTGGCGTTCGCACGCCTGTTCGGTACCGTCGGAGACATGACCGCCTCAGCCGAACACCGCGTCCACAGTGGACGAATTCCTCAGCCCACCCTTACCAGCACGGTGAACACCACTCGCTGTTCCCCGGATCAGCCTCCCCGCGAGCGCACGTCCTCAGCGCGCGTCAAAGAAGCAGCCGACCTTGTTCTCAGAGCCGGTCGGCCACCCGGTCCAGCACCCAAGCCGTCGCCGGAACCGCGGCCAACGCGGCACAGAACCCCCCGAGGGCGTCCGTGGGGTAGTGCGCGCCCAACGCGACCTCGGCCCACCCCATCACCAGGCCGGCCACCAGCGCCAGGCCCAGCACAAGCGCGAGCCCGGCCGCGCGCCCCAGTCCCAGTCGCTCGGTGAGCAACAGCGCTATGACGAGCGCGAGTGCCGTCGCCAAGGCCGTGTGCCCGCTCGGGTACGACAGGAACTCGCCGTGGATGGTGCGGCCGACCACCGGCTTCAGCACCGTCGTCACCGCCACCGTGACCACGACACCCACCACCGTCAGCACGGCCGTCCGGACCCGGCGGACCAGCCAGCACACCACCGAAAGGAGACCGATCAGGATCACCGATCCCACCGGCTCGCCCCCGAAGTCGACGGCCAGGGCGACGTACCGCCACGGCGGCTGGACCGGGTAGAGCGACGGCAGAACGGCCGCGTCGATGCCGGTCAGGCCGGAATCGTGGAAGTGGAGGATGCCGAGCGCGACGAGCACCGCCGTCGCCAAGGCAGCCGTCATCGCCAGCGGGGTGCGCAGCACGGCCGGCAGGGCCGCGGGCGCCGTCCGGACCAGCTGCCTCACGCCTCGATCGCCGCCTCGTACCCGGCGATCAAGCGGTCGAGCCCGACCGCGGGCGTGAAGTCCTTCTCGTACCGGACGCGGGCCGCGTCGCCCATGTCTGCGTTGCGGTCGCCGGCGACGGCGCGCAGGCGGTCCGCGAGGGAGGCTGCGTCGTTCGGGACGTGCAGGAGGCCGGTCACGCCGTCGTCGACCAGCTCGGGGAACGCCCCGTGCGCGGCAGCGACCGTCGGCACGCCGGCGGCCATCGCCTCGACCACGACCAGGCCGAAGGCCTCGAGCCACGTCGAGGGCGCGACCACCGCGACCGCGTCGGCGGTCAGGGCACGGCATTCCGCCTTGTTCTGGAGGCCGACGTAGGAGACGTCGGGGCGGCCGGCCGCCCAGGCCGCGACCTCGTCCTGCATCGGGCCGGTGCCTGCGATGACCAGCGGGACACCAAGGGCGCCGTCGAGACGCTCCCAGGCCCGCATCAACAGGCCGACCCCCTTTTCCTCGGTGACGCGGCCGAGGAACAGCACGTGCTGGCCGGCGCCGGTGCGGCGGACGCCGGGGTCGGTGACGAAGTTGTGCTTCACCGCCATCCGCTCGCCGGGCATCCCGGCCGACACCAGGAGGTCACGTTGAGCCGCCGAAATGCAGAAGAACCGGGAGATGCCCGTCCACCACCGGCGCCGGTTCGCGACCATGCTCGCCGCCATCGGGAGCGTGGCCGCGGTCGAACCGCGGTAGCAGCCGTGCTTGACCGCCGGCAGCGGTGAGCCGCCGACGCACTCGGTGCAGATGCGGCCGTCGCGGTGGAGCGTGCCGGGTGGGCAGACCATCGTGTAGTTGTGCAGCGTCGCGACCGCGGGCACCCCCGCGTCCGCGCACGCGGCGAACACCGACGGCGACAGCAGCGGGAACGTGTTGTGGATGTGCACGACGTCCGGGCGCGAGGCCCGCAGCCGGGCGGCGAGCTCCTTCCGCACGGCCGGGTTCCACGGCACCATCAGCGGCACCGCGGCCTTGCGGGGCAACGGCATCGCCGCGATGTCGTCGCTGCGGCGTTCGAACAGCGACACCTGGTGCCCGCCCTCGGCGAGCAGCGTCACCTCGGCGTCGACGACGTTGTTCTCCCCGCTCGGCTGCTCGGAGCGGTACCGGTTGTGCACCACGAGCACCTTCACGCGCCTGCACCTCGCACGTCTGCCCCCTTCGCCGGGATGAATGCTTGTTCGTCGGACTGCGGCACCCCGCGGACCAGCAGCGACGCGGCGACCGCCAAGTGCAGCAAGTACGGCGACGCGTCGCCGAGACCCGCTTCGGTGTAGGAGGCCGAAATGCAATAGGTGATCAGGAAGATCGCGCATGCGCGAGCCAGCGACGGTGGCCGCAGCACGGCCACCACGACCAAGGTGAGGAGGAAGCCCGCCACCAGCGCGATCCCGACGAAACCCTGCTCGTGGTAGATCGCGAGCCAGCTGTTGTCGATCGGGAGGCCGTCGTAGGACTTGTCGGTCAGGCCGACGCCGAAGATGTACTCGGCCGTCGTCCGCGGGGCCTCCAGCAGCGCGTCCCACACCTTCGCGCGGCCGGTCAGGCTGGAGAAGTTGTCCGCACTCTGCCCGCGGAGGAACCACGTCTGCAGCGCGCCCGCGAGCACCACGCCGGCCACCCCGCCAACGCCGACCGTCCACGCGAACACCTTCCTCGCGCGGGCACTGGTCAGCACCATCGACAGGAAGGCCACCGCGAGACCGGCGACGAGACCGAGCGTCGCCGTGCGGGTGTGGGTGAGCATCAGCAGGCCCAGCACCGGCACCACGATCATCAGCGCGCTGCGCCAGGTTGTGCGGCGCCCGAACCAGAGGAGGAGCGTGAGCCCGGAGATGACCGCCGCGTACTGGCCGATCTGCGGCGGGGTCAGCGGCCAGACCGCGCCCGAAAGCCGGCCGCCGTACTCCTCCGGCATCGCGTTGCCGGGCGAGATCACCAGGCCGATCGCCACCGACGCGAGCACGACCGCGTACGTGCGGATGTGGTACCGGACGAAGCTGAACCCGCCGTCCCACCAGCGGGTCAGCAACCAGAGCGTGGAGACGAACACGGTGAGCCGGAAGCACCGGAACAGCGCGCCGAAGCCCTCCTGCAGGTCGGCGCTGGAGAGGATGCTGGCGCCCAGCAGGGCCGTCAGCAGCGTCAGGTACGCGCTCGGGCGGATCCGCAGGTGCTTGTTCAGGGCCAGCGCGATCACGAAGGCCGTCATCAGCGAGCCCATGGTGACCAGCTGGCTGACCGACCGCGGCAGCGGGAGGACCGTCTTGGCGCCGGTCGAGCCGAGCGTGTTGAGGATCAGGAGCGCCCACGCGAGGCCCGCCCACTTCGGCGTCGAGGACGCGGGTTCGGGCGCGGTGTCGCCGCGGAGGCCGGACAGTCCGGTGTGCGCGGTCATGTCAGCCTCCGCCCTGGGCGGTGAAGGTGCTCCCGCTGTCCTGCGAGTACGGCGCACCTTCCCACTCGCCGATCTCGAGGACGCGGTCGGCGGAGTAGGCGATGAACGTCCAGGGGCCGGCGTAGCTGTTGTCGTGCCAGCGGTTGTCCTGCTTGAACGTGATCGCTTCCTGGACGTCGTCGCCGCGGTACGGCGACCAGTCCGGGTAGCTGCCGAAGTTCGACAGCAGGCCCATCCGGCCGCACGAGGCCTGGCAGCCCACGACCGCCTGGTCGAGGACGAACTTGTTGTCGTGGATGTCGACGTGCTGGGTCTTCCAGCGGCAGTCGGCCAGCAGCGCGCCGCTGGTGATCGCCGGGGCCGCGCACTGCTTGACCGCCGGCACCAGCTTGGTGCAGTCGCCCGAGGAGGTGTTGGCCGGGCTGTTGCAGAACCGGTCGGCGTTCTCCCACAGCGTGATCCCGGACCAGTTGTTCTCCAGGTAGTTGCGGGAGATCTCGATCTTCGCGGTGCGTGCCTTGATCCGCGGCTCGCCGCCGGACTCGGAGATGTAGATCGCCGACGTCGGGAAGTTGTCGCTCTTGTCGGCGTACCGGCGGCCGTCGGCCCAGTTGTTCTTGCGGATCGTGTTGTCCCGGATGACGGCGTTGTAGCTGATCTCGTAGATGAGCGCGGCGCTGTCGTTGTTCTCGATGAGGTTGCCCTCGATCAGGAAGTCGTTGTTGTTCGTGTCGGCCCACAGCCCGGTGCCGTGGTTGTCGTGCACCCAGTTGCCGCGCACGTCGGCGCCGTTGACGTCCCAGAACTTGACCCCGCCGCTGCAGCCGCAGCCTTCGATCTTCGCTTCCCAGTCGCCGGTGTTGTTGCCGGCGATCTCGTTGCCCTCGACGACCAGCGCGGTGAGCGGCGTGCCGCCGGAGTAGGCGTTCATGCCGTACTGGCCGTTGCGGCGCAGGCAGTTGCCGCGCACCTGCTGGCGCGCGCCCGCCATGAGCCCGGCGCCGTCGTTGTCCTGGATGGTCGAGTGCTCAATCACCCAGCCGTCGCCGGAGTCGTGGTTGACGACGCCTTCGTCGTGCGGAGCGACGAAGCCCTGCACGGTCAGGTAGTTGATCTTGACATTGGTGGCGTGCCCTGTGAAGGCGTACTGGTTGATCTTCCGGCCGTCGAGCACAGCGCCGGGGGCGCCGAGGTAGACGTCCCCGTCCTTGGGCGACACCTGGTCGTACTTGTCGTCGCCGAGGATGTGCTTGCCGGGCTTGAGCCAGAACGTCGTGCCGGAGCCGGCCGAGCGGGTCTTCGCCGCCAGGTCCCCCGGCACGGCGGGGTCGACGACGACGGCCCCGGCCGGGGCGGCCGCGGGGCCGGCCGGCTGCTTGTCGCACACCGCGGCGACCGACCCGCTGGGAGCCGCGGTGGCCTGGGCCGGGCCGCCGTCGGTGTCCGGCCCGCCCGAGCACGCCGCGACCGTGAGCAGGACACCGAGCAGCGGAGCGGCACGGCGGAGTCGGAAGCGGCGGGCTGTCACGGGCGGGTCCTAACTGAAGCGGAGCAGGGTGGTGAGGTGTCCGGGCGACCCGGAGCCGACGAGGGTGGTGGCGGGTTCCTTGCGTCCGAACCCCGCGGAGTACCACCCGAGCGGCGGCTCGGCATCACCCCGGTGCACGGTCCACGCAAGTTCGGTCGGCAACTCCATCACGGCGATGCGCACGGCACCGCCGAGGGAACCGGAGACCCGCCCGACCAGCGGATCGGCGGCGGCATCGGACGCCCTCGCGTCCTCCGCCGTCCAGCGGAGGCGAGCGGTGGTGCCGTCGAGCATGACCGTCACCGACGGCCCGAAGTGGAACGCCAGCCGCGCGGGTCCGGGGGCGCCCTCGCCCAGCACCTCGTCGTCGATCTTGAGCACGTCGCCGTCCAGCTCGACCGTGCGCCGGTGGAGCGCCGGGGCGTAGCCGTCGTGGGCGGCCGACCAGCGGGAGGGCCCGTCGTCCGGGGTTTGGACGTCGAGGACCTTCGTCACCGCGTGCCGGGTCCACAGGAACGGCCCGCCCGACACCGACTGGTCGCGGCCGGCCAGCTCGAGCGTGTTGTGGCCGAGCGTCGACCGGAAGTACGACCGCCACTGCGGCTCGCCGTGGTAGCAGAACGTGCCCGGGTCGGCGAGCACGTCGACACCGTCGTGGCGGACTTCCAGCGACAGCGCGTCGGCGTGGGCGTGGGCCGCGATCGACAGGAACCCGTGGGGGCCTCCGTCGCAGCGGACCCACACCGGGCCCGAGCGCAGGATCGTCATGCCCGCGTCCCGCAGGTGCGCCGGACGCCTGCCCGGGCGGACGCCCGAAGCGCGCGGAGTGCGCGAAGCGAGAGAGGCGAGCAGCGCCGTGCGGACGTCGTCGCCGGGGACCGCCGGCCACCAAGCGAGACGGCCGAACAACGCCTCGCCGGAAGCCAGCAGCGACGCCCAGCGGTCGGTCGCCGTGCCGTCGACGATCAGGCCGAAGCCGTCGTCGGCGTCGCCCTGGCGGGGCGGGCGCAGCGTGGTGTCCACAATGGACGCCAAGGCGTCGGTCATCCGGAGCAGGACGTCCCAGGTCGAATCCGGCACCGGCGTGCCGGCGGCGTCGGCCTCGACCGCCGCCGCCAGGCCGAGCTCCAGCACCAAGCCGTGGTACTCGGAGGCCAGTTCCGCGTTGAGGCCGGACGCGAAGGTGTTGCGCCCCAGGTGGACGTCCAGCGAGCGCATCGCCGCGGTTCGCCAGCTCGCCGACTCCGGGAACCAGCCGAACGCGCAGGCGGCGGCCAGCAGCCCGGCGTCCTCGGCGATCACGTGGTTGTTCGCCGACGAACCGTGGCTGCGCAGGGTCGCGAGCCAGTTCTGGTGGTGCCACAGCTGGAGCTGGAAGTCCGGGTTCTGCTCGAACAGCTCTGCGGCGCCCGGCCAGCCGTCGAGCAGCCGACGCGTCCAGACCCACGACAGCAGCCGGATGCCCAGCTCGATCCCGCTCACCCAATGCGGCCCGCGCAACGGCGGGTTGGCGGCCCACCACGAACGCAGGTGCTCCGCCGCGCGCTCGGCGTAGGCGGAGGACCCGGTCAGGGCGTACGCCGCGGCCAGCACGGTGAGGTGCTGGTGCCGCGACGGTTCCCAGATCTGCTTGATGTCGCCGACCGTGTCTTCCGACCGGTACGGCACATCGAACGCGTACACGTCCGAGGGCGCGCGACGCCCGGTCTTGGGGTCGAGGAACCAGTCGGGTGCCTCGAAATCCGCCCGTTCGACGCCGAAGTACTCCGCGCGGCCCGCCATCATCTCGTCGGCGGTGGCCACCAGTCGCGCGACGGCTTCGCCGGACACCTTGCCGAGCACCCCGGCGGGCAGCGTCGCGGTGAAGCGCGGGTGCGACGGCCAGTCCGGCGGAGTGGGCAGCGCGGACCGCCACTGCCGCTGGACAACGGCATGCCGCGCACGGCCGACGACCTCCGCCGGCCCCATCCGCGAGAGCCGGCGCAGGTACCAGCCAGGCCCCATCACCGGCGGACACCTGCTTCGGGCAGGGCCACGGTCCGGCCCGAGGCGACATCCGACCTGGTCGACCGCGCCACTTCCCGGATCAGGGCGTCGCTCGTCATGCCGGGGCGCCTGTCTTCTGCGGCAGCTCGATCCGCACCGGTGCCGCGTTCGCCGCGCTCGTCTGGGCCGCCAGCGTCGCCAGGGTCGTTGCCGCCAGCGAGGCGATCGAGATCGGCATCGGCGCGCCCGTCCGGACCGCCGTCAGGAACGCCTCGACCTCCGCGGCCTGGCCCTTGTCGCGGCCCTTCGGGATGCGGGAACTGGCCCACTTCTTGCGCGAGTACACCGACGCTCGCACGAAGTCGTCGAACTTCAGGACCTTGCCGTCCGCGACCAGGTCCAGGGTCTCCTTCGGGAAGCCCGACGAGCCCGTCTCGGCGTATGTGATCACCGCCGTCGAGCCGTCCGCGTAGCCGAGGGTCACCTGGAGGTCTCCCGTGGCGTACACCGAGACCGGGTCGGCGTCGAGGAGCCAGCTCACCGTGTCGATGAAGTGGCCGCCCTCGCCGGCGAAGCGGGATCCTTCCGAATCCGTCTGGTTGTACCAGCTGCCGTGGTCGAGGCGGCCCGCGTTCACCAGGTAGCGGACGCTCGCCGGGCCGACGCGCGGACCGAACTGGTCGCGGGCCTCGTGCAGCAGCGGGGCGAACCGGCGGTTGAAGCCCACCTGGAGGCGGTCGTTGCCGGACTCCTCGATCGCGTCGAGGACCTTCTGCAACTCTTCGGGAGACAGCGCCAGCGGCTTCTCGACGAACACCGTCTTGCCCGCCAGCAGCGCCTGGCGGGTCAGCTCCGCGTGCGAGCTGTGCCGGGTCACGACGAACACCGCGTCGATCGACGAGTCGCCGAGGACGTCGTCGATGTCCGTCGACGCCGCCGCGAAGCCGAACTTGCGGCGGGCGTTGGCGCCCGAAAGCGCGGACGTCGTCGCGACGTGCTTGAGCTGCACGTCCGGGCGCTCGACCAGGTGCGGCAGGAGCATCGACGACGCGTAGTTGCCCGCCCCGATGAAGCCTAGGCGCACCGGCTGGCCGGCCGGCAACGCAGCCGCCGGCGCCGATGCCACGCCGACGCGCGCCGACGTCACGACCGGGTCCGTCCGGGCGACCCCGTCCGGATAGCGGAACAGCACCGCCACGGCCTTCAACGCGCCCTCGTTCAGCGACTGGTACGTCGAGACGGCGTCGGAGAAGTCCGAGACGTGCGTGATCAGCGGCTCGACGTCCAGCCGGTCACGCGCGATCAGGTCGAGGACGCACTCGAGGTTGCGGCGCTCGGTCCAGCGGACCTGGCCGATCGGGTAGTCACGCCCCTCCAGTTCGTAGGACGGGTCGTAGCGGCCCGGCCCGTACGACCGCGAGAACCGGACGTCCAGTTCCTTCTCGTAGTAGGCGTTCCACGGCAGGTCGAGCTTGCATTTGCCGATGTCGATCACGCGGCCGCGGTCGCGCGACAGCTTCGCGGCCAGCTCCACCGGGTCGTTCGTGTTGCCGCCCGCCGCGAGGTACGTCTGGTCGACGCCCGCGCCGTGGGTCAGCTCGTCCACCGCCGTGTCCACGATGCCGGACGCCGGGTGCGCGCAGGTCAGCGCGCCGAGGCTCTCGGCGAGCTTGCAGCGCTCCGGGTCCGGGTCCACGCCGACCACGCGCACGCCGGACGACGCCAGCAGCTGCACGACCAGCTGGCCGATCAGGCCGAGGCCGATGACCAGGGCGACGTCGCCGATCTGCGGCTCGCCGCGGCGGACGCCCTGCATGGCGATCGATCCGACGGTGCCGAACGCCGCGTGCCGCGGGTCGACGCCGGCGGGCACCGGCGAGTAGAGGTTCTTGGGCACCCAGTTCAGCTCGGCGTGCAGGGCGTGCTCGTTGCCCGCGCAGGCCACCAGGTCGCCGACCTTCACGTCGGTGATGCCGTCGCCGACCTGCTCGACGACACCGCACAGCGAGTAGCCGAGCGGGGTGTAGGAGTCCAGTTTGGACGTCACCTTGCGGTAGGTCGCCGAAAGGCCGTTGGTGGCCACGCTCTGCATGACCTTCGCGACCTGGTCGGGGCGGGCCTTCGCCTTGCCCACCAGGGACATGCTGGCCTCGGACACCTTCATCATCTCGGTGCCGGTCGAGATCAGCGAGTACACCGTCCGCACCAGCACACCGCCCGGCTTGCAGGCCGGCTCGGGCACGTCGAGGAGCGCCAGTTCCCCGCTCTTGTAGTTCTGGACTACCTGCTTCACTTCGCTCCCGCTCCAGACATCGCGTTCCGGTACCAATACTCGAGGGTCAAGACGTGCCAGAGGTGCTTGCCGCGGTCTTCCTGACCGGCGGCGTCCTCGGCGACCATGCGCTGCAACGCCTCCCGCTGCAGGAAGCCCGACGAAACGAGCACGCCTTCGTTGACGACTTCGCGCACCAGCGGCGCCAGGTCGCGGCTCATCCAGGCCCGCAGCGGCGCGCTGAACAGGCCCTTCGGCCGGTGCACGATCTCGCCGGGCAGGATGTTCTCGGCGGCCTTCTTCAGCGCCATCTTCCCGGCGCGGCCGACGATCTTCCGGTTCCCCGGGATCTTGAACGCCGCCCGCACGACCTCGACGTCGACGAACGGGGTCCGCACCTCGGTGGACGCCGCCATCGTCGAACGGTCGGTGTAGGTCAGGTTCAGCCCGGGCAGGAACATCCGCGAATCGGCCAGGCACATCCGGTTGACGAAGTCGTCCAAGGCCTGGTCGTGGTACGTGTCCGCGTGCTCGGTCAGGACGTCGTCGACGGAAGCCGCCAGGTCCGGGTTGACCAGCCCGAGCAGCTCGGCGCGGTCGTACATCGTGTAGCTGCGCCGGAACGCCGTTTCCTCGGGCAGGCCCGCGAAGGACAGGAACCGCTTGGCGAACCGCACCGACCGGTAGCCGCGCTTGGCCGACGCCACCGGCAGCCTGTCCACAATGGACTCGACCGGGCGCCGGACCGCGCTCGGCACCTTGTGGTAGCGCAGCGCGATCAGGTTCGCGAGGTGCTTGCGGTAGCCGGCGAACAGCTCGTCGGCGCCCATCCCGGACAGCATCACCTTGACGCCGGCCTCGCGCGCGGCCGAGCAGATCAGGAACGAGTTGATCGCCGCCGGGTCGCCGATCGGCTCGTCGAGGTGGTAGGTCATCTTCGGCAGCAGGTCGAGCACCTGCGGCGCGATCTCGATCTCGTGCAGGTCGACGCCGAACTGCTCCGCGACGATCCGGGCGTACTTCAGGTCGTCCGGCATGGCCTCGAACTTGGCGTCCTCGGCCCGGAACCCGATGGTGTAGGCCGAAATCCCGGGCTGGGACCGCGCGGCGAGCGCCGTCAGGTAGCTGGAGTCCAGCCCGCCCGACAGGAAGGTCGCCACCGGGACGTCCGAGAGCAGGTGCTTGGCCGTCGACTCGGCGATCACCTCGTGCAGGTCGACCTCGCCGTCGAAGGCCGCGCCCTCCTCGGCGACCTCCCGCAGCGACCAGAACCGGCCGCGATCGACCTGGCCGTCCGGGCGGCAGCGCAGCCACGTGCCCGGCTGCAGCTTCTCCGCGCCCTGGTAGGCGCACCGGCTGTCCGGCACCCAGTAGTAGAGCAGCGACGCGATCAGGGCCGCGTTGTCGACCTGCAGCGACCCGCCGAGCTCACCCGCGAGCGCCTTGAGTTCCGAGGCGAACGCGACCCCGCCGTTGCGCTGGACGAAGAACAGCGGCTTGATGCCCAGCTGGTCGCGGACCAGGAACAGCTCGCCGGTGCCCTCTTCGAACAGCGCGAAGGCGAACATGCCGCGCAGCTTGGGCAGGCAGTCGGTGCCCCAGCGCCGCCACGCCTGCAGCAGCACCTCGGTGTCCGACGTCCCGCGGAACCGCACGCCGGCCGCGGCCAGCTCGGCCCGCAGCTCGGGCGCGTTGTACAGCTCGCCGTTGTAGCTCAGCGCGAGCCCGTCGAGGACCATCGGCTGCGCGCCGGTCTCGGACAGGTCGATGATCGAGAGCCGCCGGTGTCCCAAGTGGACTTGGCCGGGCCCGGCCCGGTGCTCGTAGCGGCCGGAGCCGTCCGGGCCGCGGTGGGCCAGCGTCTTGGTCAGCCGGTCGGTGAGCGGCCCGCCGTCCGGCCAGAGGTAGGTGCCTGCGATGCCGCACATCGGGTGCGTTCCCCTTCGGTCGCGGCGCGGGTCAGGAGACTCACGCACTCTTTTCGGGGGTCTGGGTGGCGGAGCCCCCGGCCTGGGGCGAAGCCCCGGTTGTCACAGTGCTCTTTTCGGGTTCGAGGTCGGGTTCGAGATCGCCCTTGTGGTTCGGTTCTCCGTGGTCGCGCTTGAACGGTGTCGGCCGCTTCTGGGGCTTGACCGGGGCGAACTTCTTCGTCGGCGCGTTCAGGTGGTCCGGGACGCTCACCCCGCCCGGCGGCGGCAGCGGCGACGCCGGGGGCCGCGAGGCGGTGTGCGGCGGCTGGAGCACCGGCCGGACCGGGGAGAACCGGCGCGTCGGCTGCTCTGTGGCGACGCGCTCGGCGACGCGGGCGACCAGTTCGTCGAGGCGGTCCTCCCGCTCGGCCGAAGCCGAAGCCGTGGCCGGAGCCGCGGCGGGCGCTGCCGGGCGGCCGCGGCCGCGCAGGGCCGTGTGCAGGCCGTCCCACAGCGTGCCGTCGGACTTGTCGCGCGGGTCCGGGTCGACCAGCACGACGCCGAGGATCGGGATCTCCTGATCGGCCAGCTGCCGCGCGACCGTGTGCAGCCACAGCGTGTTCGCGTGCCCGGCCTTCACGACCAGTACGGTCTCCTTGCCGAGGTGCTCCAGGTCGGTCCACGCCGTGCCCGGCGACACCGTGCCGACGCCGACGCGGCGCTCCTCCGGCTTCCCGGGCGGGTCGCCGGCCCCGACCACCGAGATGTCGCTCTTGGTCTCCTGCGCGAGCTTGCGGACGTCTTCGCGCGGGAGGTCGTCGACGACGCTCGCGGCACCGTCCTCGGCGAGCTCGGCGGCGACGTCCAGGCTGAGCGCGGCCGCGACCTTCGGCGCGCCGAGCTCCAGCAGCGACACCGTGCGCGGGTCCTTCTTGATCAGCCTGGCCAGCGTCGTGGCGACGCGCCGGCGTTCCGAAACCGCCCGCGAGCGCCGCCATAGCCGGGCCGGCCCGCGTAGCTTCGACGGCAACTGCGCGATCACGGACGCACCCAGGTGCGTCGAGATCTCGCGGCGCAAGACCGGCTTGTCGCGTGAGACGGCGCCGATGGCGACCAGCGCGAGCCCGAGGGCCAGGCCGAGCGCGAAGCCGATGCCGGCGTTGGTCGCGGTGGTTTTGAGGAACGCCTTGGGCAGCGCGCGGGCCGCGTCGACGACCTGGGTGCCCGCGGCGACCTGCGGGCTGCCGATGCCGGCCTGCTGGGCGCGCGAGGTGAAGTCCGAGATCTGCGCGGTCAGCGCGGCGCGGCGGCTGTAGAGGTTCTCGAGGGTGGGCTGGCTGGCCTGGCGGCCCTTGCCCTCCTCCTCGACGATCTGCTGCTCAACCTTGCCCAGCTCGTCCTGGGCGTTCTTCCGCTGGTCGAGGATGGCCTGCGACTGGGCGGCCGCGGCCGCCTGGCTGCGCTTGACGTGGTCGGCGATGAACGTTTCGGCCAGCGCCTGGGCCTTCGCCACGGCGTCTTCGTTGCTCTTGGCCTTGACGGTGATCTGCAGGATGTTGTTCGTGAGGCCGAGACCCGCGTAGTTCTTCATGAAGTCTTCGGGCGAGTCGGTGCTGCCGACCTTCTTCAGCGCGCCCGTGGCGATCGGGGCCGTCTGCAGCACGGCGACGTCGGTGCGCATCAGCGTGCCGCTGTCGGTCGGCGAGTCGTCCTGGTGGACCACGATCACCTTGGCGACCGCGGTCGGCGGCGCGGGCAGCACGACCGCGAGCGCCGCCCCGGCGATGAGCCCGAGCAGCGCCGTGGCCAGCCAGATGCGCTTGCGGCGGCGGATCGCGATGAACAGCCGCTGGAGGTCGACGAGCGGCGCGGCGGGGGTTTCGGGAGGAGTCGTCACGCCGAACCTGCCAGGGCTTTCTCGGGGGCTTCCGCCGCGGGTCCGGGTTTCTCCGGCGCGCTCGGCCGGACGGGGTGGGTGAGGACGGCCCCGACGATCTCCTGGCCCCCGTCGGCGCAGGCCTCGGCGAGCCGGACGAGCTGCCACGCGGTGCGCGTGCCGGCGCCGAGCACGACCAGGACCCCGGAACTCGCCGTGGCGTCCGGCACGGTGGGCCGGTCGGGCGAGAACTCGAAGACCCGCAGCGGCAGGGACTGCCGGTCGGCCAGCTCGGCGAGCTGGGCGGCGGCCCGGCGGCCGGTCTCGTCGTCGTCGGCCACCAGCAGCAGGATGTCGGCCGGGCCGGTGGCCAGCCGGGCCAGCACCCGGCGGAAGCGGATGTCGCGGTTGACCTCGTCGGCCGAGGTCGCGACCGGGGGCTGCACCCACGGGCGGTCCCCGCCGAGCAGGTGCCGCACCTTGCCGAGGAAGCCGGTGGCCGGGACGCGGTCGCCCTCCGGGGTGGCGACGTCGACGCCGGCCAGGATCGGCGCGCCGAGCGCGGACGCGATCTGCGGCTCGCCCCGCAGCCGCCGGTCGGTGCGGGCGGTGAACAGGTGGCCGAACACCCCGAAGAGGAAGAACAGCACCGCGCCCCCGGCGACGAGCTGCGTCATCGTCGGGGCGGCCGGCGAGGTCGGGCGCTGGGACGGCCCGAGCACCACGGTGTTGCCGACGCCGGTGGCCAGGTCGGCCTGGTTGAGGTCGTTGATCGCCTGCTCGAGCGACGTCTTCAGCCCCTCGAGCTGCGTGCGGACCTGCACGCTCTCCACGGTCAGGTCGCCGCCGACGTTCTTGGCGAGGTCGCTGATCCGCTCGGTCGTCAGCTTCACCTGCTGGCGCAGCGACTCGCGTTGTTCCTGGGCGAGCTGCACCGAGGCGTCGGCGGAGTTGGTCGCCAGCTGCGTGGAGAACTTGACGTACTGCTGGGCGACCTGGTCGGCGAGCTGCTGGGCGTGCTCGGCGGTGTCGGCGGAGACGGTGATCGTCACGACGTTGCTCTGCGCCACCGACGTGCTGACCTGGTCCTTCAGGTCGGCACCGCTGGGGTGCCACGGCAGCATGGCCGCGGTGCGGTCGAGCACGACCGAAGCCTTCGCGATGTCGGCCTGGGTGAGCAGCTCGTCCGCTTGGCGGGGGCCCTGGAGCAGGACGCCCGAGGTGGTCTTGTAGCCGGGCGAGAAGAGGATCGACGCTCCCGCGCCGACCAGCGCGCCCAAGACGGCGAGAACGGCCAGTAGCCGCCATCGCCGTCGCAGGACCTGCCCGACCAGGGCCAGGCGCACCGTGTCGTCAGTCAACGGCGGGGTCTCCATTCCTGAGCCGGGTACGCCGAACGGGTTCAGTTGATCGGCCGGTTACCCGAACCGTCGTAAGACCGGGAGCATTGGTTACACGTGCGGGTGACTTCTTGACCGAACGGCGATCAGGACTTCACAGCGTGCTCATACGCGGCGAGCAGAGCCTTCGCGGAGTTCTCCCAGGAGAGCGGACCCGCCACCCTGGCCTGGCCGAGCTTACCCATCCGGGCCCGCTCCTCGGGGTCGTCGAGCAGCTGGGCGACGAGCTTCGCGAAGGCCGACTCGTCGTTCGCCGGGGCGTAGACGGCCGCGTCGCCGGCGGAGACCCGGGCTTCCCGCAGCTCGAACGAGACGATCGGCTTGCTCATCGCCATGTACTCCATGACCTTGTTCATCGTGGAGACGTCGTTGAGCGGGTTCAGCGGGTCCGGCGACAGGCAGACGTCGGCGGTGGAGAGGTAACGGACCAGGTCCTCGTCGGAGATCCGGCCGGTGAACTCGACCTGGTTGGCCAGCCCGAGCTTCGCCGACAGCGCGACCATGTCGTCGAACGCGTCGCCGGAGCCGACGAACACGGCGTGCCAGTCGGTGCGGCCGACCTCGTCACGCAGCTTCGCGAGCGCGCGCAGGGCGTAGTCGACGCCGTCCTGCGGGCCCATCACGCCGAGGTAGGCGAGCAGGTGCGGCTTGCCCTTCTTCAGCTCGGGCTCGGCCGGCACCTCGTGGAACCGCTCGACGACGGGGGCGCTGCGCACCACGAAGACGTCCTCGGGCTTCTTGCCGCCGCGGATCCGGGCGACCTGCTTGTAACTCTCGTTCGTCGAGATGACGACGTCGGCGGCGCGGTAGGTGGCGCGTTCGAGCGCGCAGACCCCGCGGTAGAGCAGGTCCTGCCCGCGGTCGAACCGTGACAGGTACAGCTCGGGGCACAGGTCGTGCTGGTCGAAGATGAACCTCGCGCCCTGCCGCTTCAGCACCTTCGCGACCAGGTAGAGCAGGTCGGGCGGGTTGCAGGCGTGCACGACGTCGACCGGCCCGACCTTGCGGGCCAGCCGCAGGGTGTGCCACAGCGCGGTGCCGTACTCCTGCAGGTAGCCGGCGGGGCCGCCGGTCGCCGCCCGGAGCGGGTAGCGGTGGATGTGGACGCCGTCGACGACGGCTTCGGCCTCGGTGTCGCGTTTCGTGCCCTGCGGGCAGATCACGTGGACTTCCCACCCGGCGTCGCGCAGGGTCGTGGACTCCTGCCAGACCCGCCGGTCGAAGGGGACGGAGAGGTTTTCGACGAGGATGAGCGCTTTACCAGGCAAGGCCGGCGTATCCCTCTTCAAGGCGACGCTCAGCGGCGTCGGGCAGGCGGACGAGGTCGATCAGGGCCCGGTCGCCCCCGTGCGGCAGGGCCGCCAGCACGTCCGGGTCCTTGGTGCCCACGAGCAGGACGTCGGCGTGGTTCACGACCTCGTCGACGGACCCGGCGAGCAGCTGGCCGAGGTGCGGGAGCCGGCTCTCGATGTACTCGCGGTTGGCGCCCATCAGCCGGGAGAGGCTGACGTTGGCGTCGTAGATCTTCAGGTCGTAGCCCTTGCCGAGCAGCTTCTCGGCCAGCTCCACCAGCGGCGACTCGCGCAGGTCGTCGGTGCCCGGCTTGAACGACAGGCCGAACAGCCCGACCTTGCGCTTGCCGGTGCGCGCGACCAGGTCGAAGGCCCGCTGCAGGTGTTCGTCGTTCGACGCGAGCACGTGCGACAGGATCGGCACGCTGACGTCGGCCCGGTGCGCGGCGTAGACGAGCCCGCGCAGGTCCTTCGGCAGGCACGAGCCGCCGAAGGCGAACCCGGGCTTGAGGTAGGCGGGGCTGATGTTGAGCTTGGTGTCGGCGAGGAAGACGTCGATCACCTGGTGCGAGTCGAGGCCCAGCGCCCGGCAGATCGCGCCGAGCTCGTTCGCGAACCCGATCTTCAGGCCGTGGAAGGAGTTGTCGGCGTACTTCGTCATTTCCGCGACCGGGATCGGCACCCGGAAAACCGGGCCGGGCAGGCCCTCGTACAACGCCGCGACGGCGTCGCCGCTGGCTTCGTCGATCTCGCCGATGACCGTCTTCGGCGGGTCGAAGAAGTCGCGGACGCTGGTGCCTTCGCGCAGGAACTCCGGGTTCACCGCGACGCCGAAATCGACCCCTGCCGTGCGGCCCGAGGCCTTCTCCAAGATCGGGACCAGCAGGTCGAGGCAGGTGCCCGGCAGCATGGTGCTGCGGAAGACGACGGTGTGCCGCGTGCTCTTCTTGGCGAGCGCTTCCCCGATTTCCTCGGCGACACGCTCGAGGTAGACGGTGGAGAGGCTGCCGTTCGGCGCCGACGGCGTCCCGACGCAGACCAGCGAGATCTCGCTGTCGGCGACGGCTTCCGCGACGTCGGTGGTGGCTCTCAGCGCACCGCTCGCGACCACCTCGGCGGTCAGCTCGCCGATCCGCTCCTCGACCACCGGGGCGTTGCCCTGGGTGATCAGGTCGATCTTCACCGGGTTGACGTCCACGCCGACCACCCGGTGTCCCTGCCCCGCCAGGCACGCGGCGGAGACACAGCCGACGTAACCGAGCCCGAAGACACTGATCTCCACGCCAAAACCTCCGCTATTCCGCGCGACCCTCAAGTTGGTCGGCGGGCGCCCCTGGATCGTTACCGCGGACGCGGCGAACGGGGGACGGCGTGAGATGGCGGTGAGACGCAAGGGATCCGAGTGAGAATTGCGTCTCGATCCGGCGGCGAACGGTGGACTACGCCCACGGTTCGCCGCCGGATCGTGAATAGGTTGCGTCAGTTGTTGTTCACGAACGTGGTGGCGAGGCTTTCTCCCTTGCTCACCGCGTTGGCGTGGTTCTCGATCGGCGAGACGGTCGAGTTCTTGAAGCAGATGTAGGTGACGCCGGAGTCGGTGCCGCCGTTGGACGGGTCGGGGTTGATGCCGAGGTCCTTCGCCGTGGCGTAGGAGGCTTCACCGATGATCTGCGACGGGCCGGTGTCGCCGATGACGGTGTACTCGACCTTGCCGTTGTAGATCACCGCGCAGGAGCCGCCGCCCTTGAGGCCGGAGGAGGAGTACTTCCAGATGCTGCTCGAGCTCGGCACGACGATGTAGGGCAGCTTCGCGGCGTTGAGCGGCTTGCCGTCGGACTGGTGGAACGCGGTGTCGTCCTGGAAGCAGCAGTCGGTGTCCTCGTTGCACTGCGAGGTGCGCTGCCCGTCGCAGTCGATGTCCATGTCGGCTTTCCAGAAGACGGCCCCGTTGGCATCGCAGACGGCGACCGTTTTGCTCGAAACGTCTTCGTCGGTCTTGTATTTGCCGTTCGAGATCTGCTTGCAGCTGTTGGTCTTGGCGAGCAGCTGCGCGGCGGTGGGGGCGGCGGCCACGGTGGCCGGTGCCGCGGTGGCCGGTGCCGCGGTGGCCGGTGCCGCGGTGGCCGGTGCCGCGGCCGGGGCG